>NZ_JCBDGX010000052.1:0-26915 GCF_059834345.1 Vibrio sp. R11-SG3-ISO3-SZ | reverse complement strand
CTACAAAGCGGACAAAGAGTTCTACGCTTTCCTTGAAGACCAAGAGAAACAGATGGGCGATTTGATGCGTGAGCTTGGCTTCCTCAAGTAATACGCCGCCATGTTTGGGTCGGTA
The DNA here is from genome assembly GCF_059834345.1 of Vibrio sp. R11-SG3-ISO3-SZ. Classification (NCBI taxonomy): domain Bacteria; kingdom Pseudomonadati; phylum Pseudomonadota; class Gammaproteobacteria; order Vibrionales; family Vibrionaceae; genus Vibrio; species Vibrio sp. R11-SG3-ISO3-SZ. The sequence continues at coordinate 26,800 of NZ_JCBDGX010000052.1, read as the reverse complement.
GCGGGTCTACCACCCTTGTTTTCGCCGTACTTGAGAACCTTAGACAATCTCCGCTGTTTGTGTTGAACAGTTGGCCTTTCACTCCAAATTCCACTTAGAGAGAAAGGCCATTGTTAGTGAATATGTTGCTCATTAACCCTCTAGTACGGCTTTTTTCTACTTTATCCAACGCACATCGTATCCAGCCTCTACTCAGTATGGCTCGATTGATGCAGCGTTTCGATAACTCAAATGGAGTTGGCTATGTCGGACTTACCAACGAACTCTTTCAACCAAGGCAGCATCTTTAGCAAAGAGAACCTGCTGTGCCGTGATCGTGTTGGTGCGATGATATTTCTGATTGTCTGCCTATGCTACGGCTACCAAACCACCCAGATCCCGATGTTTCCGGGTGATGAATACGAACCTTTTACCGCGCGCACCCTACCCACACTGCTGACGTTTGCCGGTATTGGCTTGGCGCTCTTGCTTCTGGTGATGGGCAAAAAAGACAGCCAAAGTGGCGCTGTACTGGATTTCAACTGGAAGTTACTGATTGGCTTTTTAGTCCTGATGGCGCTTTACGGCGTCGGTCTGACCTACCTTGGCTTTGTCTTGGCGACCGGCTTTTTCTTGCTTGCCGGCTTTTACTTGCTTGGCGAGAGACGCAAAGCGGTCTTGTTTGGCGCGTCATTCCCGTTTGTGATTGCGTTTTATCTTCTTCTTACCCAAGGGCTGGATATCTATCTCGAGCCGGGCGTTATCTTCACTATGTGGTCGTAATCAGTAAGGAAATCCCATGTTAGACGGAATTTTACAAGGTCTTTCGACCGCCGTGATGCCGATGAACCTAATGATGGTCATCGTCGGCTGTTTTGTCGGTACGTTTATCGGCATGCTTCCTGGCCTTGGCCCGATTTCAGCCATCGCCCTCATGATCCCCATCACCTACGGACTCGATCCCTCATCAGGACTGATCCTGATGGCGGGCGTCTACTACGGCGCGGTGTTTGGCGGTTCCACCTCTTCGATTTTGATTAACGCACCAGGCTGCTCATCCACCGTTGTGACGGCGTTTGATGGCTATCCTATGGCACAAAAAGGTCAAGCAGGAAAAGCCCTTGCTCTTGCGGCTTACTCGTCATTTACGGGCGGTACGCTCTCGGCCATCATGCTGTTGGTTGCCGCGCCTGCGCTCGCGAGCGTCTCACTGAGTTTCCAATCCTCCGACTATTTTGCCTTGATGCTGCTTGGCCTCTCCGCTGTTGCGGCGTTTGCTGGCAAAGGGCAAGTGATCAAAGCGTGGATGATGACGGTCCTCGGTTTGATGCTCTCTACCGTCGGAATTGATAAAGGCGTCGGCGTTGAACGCTTCACTTTTGGCCTAACCGACCTGATGGATGGTTTTAGCTTCCTTCTGCTTGCGATGGCCACTTTTGCACTCGGTGAAACCTTGATGGGCATTCTCAAACCGGAGCAAGACACCCGCGACGAAGAGCAGAGTAAGATGAGCGACATCGGCAGCATGAAAGTGACCAAGGAAGAGATCAAAGAAGTGGCGCCAGTCTCGATTCGCTCTTCCATTTTAGGCTTTTTCACCGGTGTATTGCCGGGTGCAGGGGCAACCATTGCCGCGTTTCTTAGCTATGGCATGGAACGAAACTTAGCGCCAAAAGAGAAGCGTGAAGAGTTCGGTAAAGGCAGCATTCGTGGGCTGGTGGCACCGGAGTCGGCCAACAACGCCGCATCAAGTGGTTCGTTTGTGCCGTTGTTAACGCTGGGTATTCCGGGTTCGGGCACCACCGCCATCATGCTCGGTGCGCTGATCGCCTATGGTATTCAGCCGGGGCCACGTTTGTTTGTTGAGCATCCAGATGTGTTTTGGTCGGTGATTATCTCAATGTACTTTGGCAACATCGTGTTAGTGATCTTGAACTTACCGCTGATCCCTTACATTTCACGCCTGTTGGCCGTGCCGCGCACCGTGCTGCTACCGATGATCTTATTCTTCTCGATAACCGGTGTGTATTTGGTGTCGTTTAACACCATGGACGTGTTCATCATGTTACTGATTGCCGTTGGTGCCATCGCATTGCGTTTAGCCAACTTCCCACTCGCGCCGCTGCTGCTTGGCTTTATCCTTGGCGGCCTGATGGAAGAGAATTTACGCCGCGCTTTGATGATCAGCGATGGTGAGCTGAGCTTCCTTTGGGAGCGCCCTATCACCTTCACCTTTACCGTGCTCGCCGCGCTGGTGCTACTCAGCCCACTGCTGGTCAAACTGGTACAAGCGTTGAAAGGCTCGCCAAAACAGATTGAGCAGTAGCCAGTCGAAAGTAGTCATTCGAACGTTGTTTGATCCCGAGGGCGTTATCGCCCTCGTTTTTGTTTTATCTCCTTACGCATCACTCCTTACGCATCAAACCTCATAGATGGATTGCTTGAATAAAAATTAGAGTATAGACTCTAATTTATCACTTTCATTTAAGCGAGAACCGCACACGTCATGCCTATTCGCCCTTTTGCTTTGATGCTCGCCTGTTGCGGCGCAGTGTCTAGCGTGGCGCACGCTGCCCCGATCAGTTTTGAACAAGCGTGGACGCTGCTCCAACAAGAGAACCACTCACTCGCGGCCTCGCGCGCGAATGTTGACCGTTACCAAGCGCTGCACTCTGCGACCGATAGCCTAAATTTGCCGTCTGTCACCCTAGGCGCCAACTACACACGCCTCGATACCGACGTGACCCTATCTGGTGAGCAGCTCTTTGACAGCACAGGGGCAACGATGCCCAACCTTGGCCCCACCTTCGGTGGATTGGTCTCACAGCTCGGCAGCGTGACCTCTACCATCACCGAGCGCGACATATTCTCCTCCTCCATTCGCGCCGTTTGGCCAATCTTTACTGGCGGTCGCATCGATGCCGCGCAAAGCGCCGCGCAAGGGAAAAGCGAACAGGCAAAAAGTGAGCTAGCAATGGAAACCCAAGCGCGCTTTGAAGATCTCAGTAAATACTATTTTTCCGTTTTATTGACACAAGACGTACTGCACACCCGACAACTGGTGGAAGCTGGGTTAACCAAACACAGAGACAACGCACTCAAGCTTGAACAGCAAGGGCAAATCGCCCGCGTCGAACGGCTACAAGCGGAATCCGCCTTGGACAAAGCCGTGATTGAGCGCAAGAAGGCGCAAAAAGATCTCGATATCGCCCAAGCGGCGCTGACGAAAATTCTAAACCAAACCGACGGCGTCGAGCCCTCGGACCACTTGTTTATTAATCCAAGCCTGCCGCCACTGGATCTGTTTATCGACCGCACGTTAGCCACCTACCCAGGCCTCGCTCTACTTGACGCCAAAGAGAAGCAAGCCAACAGCCTGATCAAAGCAGAAAAAGGCCGTTACTACCCAGAAGTGTACCTCTATGGCGACTACAGCTTGTATGAGGATGATTCCCTCGCAAGTCAGCTGAAACCCGAGTGGCTCGTGGGTGTTGGTGTCAATGTGCCTCTGATTGACACCTCCGGCCGCTCAGAGCAGGTCAAAGCGGCGCACAGTGCGGTGTCTCAGGTTAAATATCTCAAAGCGCAGGCAAAACAAGATCTCTCCGTTCTGGTCCAGAAAACCTATCTGGAAGCGCAGCAAGCGCGAGAAGAGGTCCAGGGGCTCGATTCCAGCTTGTCACTGGCGCAGGAGAATCTCAAACTGCGCGAAAAAGCCTTCTCGCAAGGGCTTTCGACGTCAACCGATGTCGTCGATGCCCAGCTCTATGTCGCCAGTGTTGAAACGCAAAAAGCAGCCGCCAGTTTTCAATACCTTGTGTCACTGTCCAAATTGTTGGCTCTGTCGAGTGAAATGGACAGTTTTAAACAGTATCAATATAACGCCATCCCGTTGTCGAATCGTTAAGGATCAAAGATGAACCAAGCCAAACCTTACCTGCTTACCGCAGCTGCAATCGCTCTGACATCTTGGGTCGGCTACAGCGTTTACGACGCCTATCAGCCTCAGCCAGTTCGCTTGCAAGGCCAGATTGAAGTGCAGCAGTACAGTATTTCGTCGAAAGTGCCGGGGCGTATTGATCAAGTGCTGGTGCGCAAAGGTGACAATGTCACTAAAGGGCAGCTCATTTTCACCCTGCACAGCCCCGAAATCGCGGCAAAATTAGAACAAGCTAAGGCCGGAGAAAAAGCCGCCGATGCACTGGCTCAAGAAGCGGAAAAAGGCGCGCGAGCGCAACAAATCCAAGCCGCAAAAGATCAATGGCTCAAAGCGCAAGCCGCCGCCGATCTGATGGAAAAGACCTATCTTCGAGTCAACAACCTATTTAACGATGGCGTGGTGGCAGAGCAAAAACGCGACGAAGCTAAAACCCAATGGGACGCGGCAAAATACACGGAAAGTGCCGCCTACCAAATGTATCAAATGGCGCAAGAAGGCGCGCGTAGCGAGACCAAAGTCGCCGCCGCAGAGAAAGCGCGCATGGCCGCTGGTGCGGTTGCAGAAGTAGAAGCCTACGCGCAAGATACCCAAATTCACAGTTGGTTTGACGGCGAGGTTTCGCAGGTGCTGCTGCAAAGCGGCGAGTTAGCGCCGCAAGGCTTTCCCGTTGTCACTGTGCTTGATACCGAAGATATGTGGGCCGTGTTTAACGTTCGCGAAGATTACCTGCGCTACTTTGGCAAAGGCACACAATTTGACGCTTACGTTCCTGCGTTGGATCAAGAGATAGCCTTCACCGTGAGTCATGTCGCCGTCATGGGCGATTTTGCCACTTGGCGCTCAACCGATGCCAGCCAAGGGTTTGATTTACGCACTTTTGAGGTCGAAGCCAGACCAAGCGAGCCTGTACAAGGCTTGAGGATGGGCATGAGTCTCGCTCTAGAAGTTGCCCCTTCAACTGTCTCGCAAGGCGCGCAATGATGATACGCCAAGCCATAGCGCAGCAGTGGGCGACCATGACGCGTGATCGGTGGCTCCTCGCTAGCTTGACCTGGATTCCCATCGCACTCGCTTGGTGTATCTGGTCGATATTTTCCCAAGGTATCGCGCGCGATCTGCCTATTGGTGTGGTCAATCTAGACAAGAGTGCGCTCTCTTACACACTCGAACGCTACTATGACGCCACCTCAACCATGCAAGTGACGCGTCATTTTCAAAGCCCCAGTGAGGCGAAAGCAGCACTGGTACAGGGGGAGATCTACGCCTACGCAGTGATCCCGAGCCGTTTCGAACAAGACGCGATGAAACAGCTCGCCCCGCAAGTCAGTGTGTTTTACAACAGCCAAGCGATCTTGATTGGCAAACTGATGAACGCCGCGTTTGTCCAAGCACATGGGACATTCAATGCGCAGTTAGCCACATTCGCGGGTCTCACCGATGGCAATACAACCCTACTCTCTGCGATGGGCAACGCCGTGCCCGTATCGACTCAGGTCACCCCGCTGTTCAATAAGAATTCCAACTACGCCCAGTTTTTAGTCAGCGCGATCATCCCTGCGTTGTGGCAAATCGTCATTGTCGTCAGCACGCTGTTAGTGCTGGCCGCCAATCAACGCGATCATGGTCTGGTACGTTGGTTAGCGCCTTCGCCGGGCGTGGCGCTGTGTCGCACTTTACTGCCCTACTTTCCGCTATTTTGGCTGCAAGGCGTGGCGTTTTTGGTCTGGTTTTATTCGGGCTTACAGTGGCCGATGCAAGGCGACCTTTGGGTGTTGTTCGCCGCGCAAGTACCGACCATACTCGCGTGTATGGCCATGGGCAGTGTGTTCTTCTTCTTGACCTTAGATCCCGCGAGAGCGATGAGCTTTGCCGGCGCGTTTACTGCGCCAAGTTTTGCCTTTATGGGTATTACTTTCCCGGTCTCTGACATGTCGCCGCTCGCCCAAGCTTGGCGCTCACTCTTGCCCATCAGTCACTATATTGAAGCGCATGTGAGCCAAGTCAGCTATGGCGCATCGGCGCTCACCACACTGATGCATCTAACGCCACTGCTTGGCTACCTACTGCCAGCGCTGCTGTGTCTTCTTCTCGCTCGCAAGCATCTCAACAGTGCCATCAAGGCTGAAAATGACATAGAAAGGCACTCTAGCCCCTCCCTTAAGGAGCACCAATCATGACGTTTACCGCATTGCTGAAAGCGGAGCTAAAGGCGCTGCTGCATAATCCTGTGGTACTTCTCACGGTGTTTGGTGGCGTCGTGTTTTACTCGTTTCTCTACCCGATGCCCTACTCTTACCAAACCCCACGCGAGCAAATCATCAGCGTGGTGAACTTGGACAAAAGCCAAACCAGCTATCAGCTAGAGCGCATGGTAGATGCGACACCCCAAGTGCACATCTTACGGCGTGACTCAAGCATAGAAGCGGCCAAAGCAGCCTTTTTAAGTGGCGATATTAGCGGCATTTTGGTGATCCCAGAGCATTTCTATAAAGATCTGATGTTAGGTAAAAGCCCGACCTTGGCTTACGCGGGGGATGCCTCGTACTTTTTGGTCTACGGCACCATTGTCGAAGGCTTAGCGCAAGCGGGTGGCACACTAGCGGCGCAAACCACAGTGGCGAAATTGCTCGTTGATGGTGAGCCACTGAGCGCAGCGGCCAATCACTTCGCGCCCACCAAGCTCAACCTCAAACCCACTTTTAACCCGCAAATGGGCTATGTCGATTACGTGGTGCCTGCGGTGTTTGTGCTGATTTTGCAGCAAACGCTGGCGATGGCGGCCGGGTTGATGCAAGGCACACAGAAACATGGTCGTGGCTATTGGTCTAACGTCAGCCCTCTCGCCTTGATGGGGGGGCGAATGGTACTGCTGACGAGTATTTACTTGGTACTAAGCGGTTATTACTTCGGGCCGAGTTTTCGCTTGCACGGCGTCGCGCAGTTAGCAAACCTTGCCGATCTTGTCACTCTATTGCTGCCTTTCTTGTTGGCATCCTGCGCGATAGGCATCTGGCTAGGTACGGTAGTACCAAGACGAGAGTTGGTGACATTAGTGGTACTAATCAGCTCAATGCCGCTGATTTTTAGTGCGGGGTTTATCTGGCCGCTCGAAGCGATTCCCGATGGCATCGTTTGGTTATCGCAGCTTTTTCCTAGTACGCCCGCCATCCAAGCATTCTTGCGTTTAAACCAGATGGGCGGAGAATGGCATCAAGTCGCGGAGCAATACGCACTGCTGTGGGTGCAAGCACTGGGTTGGAGCCTCATGGCTTGGCGCGCATTGCGTCAACATCGCCGCGATAACGTTTGAGCGCCGCGTTTAAAAACCTCGCCGGCGCCAAAATTCATTCTCATCCCGACCATACACATCGAAGGTCTTTTGTGCAATCACGCGTCCGTCCATCTCGATGCTCATGTGCCAACGCCCCAAATTCGACTCCAAACCGCCGTCTGGATGAAGCAGTTGAATCGTATCGCCCAAGTAGAAATCCCAATCGTTGCTGCCTACGTGCAGCTCACCGGTGAAAGGCGCTAGCGTCTGGCCTTTTTTGCCTAAGATACCGGGATGATCGATACAAAACTCAATCAACGCACCTTTGGCTTTTTTGATGTTGACGATAAAGCCAAACTCAACGTCCTCGTCAGCCGGAACCTTAGTGGTAAACGCTTGTATTTTAGGAAGATGTTTTGATTTGGAGTCCCATTGGTCGTAAATACCGTAAGAGGTCATTTCAACAACGGGCGATCGCTTTGCCATGTCTGCCACCGTTTTTTCATTTGTTCGATTGTACTGCGCTCAACGCCGTGGATATTTTGAAATTGCCCAGAGCACTCCATCACCACAAACTCAGCGCCAAATTGCTTGGCGAGGCGGTAGTACGGCGCGATTTCCCAGCGCTGGACAAAAGTATTGGAGACAACCACGTCCTGCTCGTTGGTCAGCGCACGTTTGACCTCAGCTCGGCACCACTCGTGCGCATCGGAAATTTTCGCTTTGTCATAGCGGTAAACGCCATCGTCAGCGATAAAATACATATCCGCTTCAAGGTGCACCGCTGGCAGTGTTTTCGCTAGGGTGCTTTTGCCAGAACCTGGCAGACCACGAATTAAGGTCAATTTCACCGCTCTATTACTCCCTTGCGGCCGATGTCCGCTGATTTACTTGCGGCTGCGCCGACATAGTCTCACCAAGTTCGAGGCGCAGATAGTAAACCAATTTGGCCTAAAAATGCTATCGACATCTCATACCGATTGGGTTAAGTTTAGATGTATAGACGTCCATAACAGAGCTTAGGGAGAAAGCTGTGCCGATTAAGATCCCCGATCAATTGCCTGCCACTGATGTACTGCGTCAGGAAAATATCTTCATCATGAGCGAATCGCGTGCCTCTACGCAGGAGATTCGTCCACTTAAGGTGTTGATCCTCAATCTTATGCCAAAAAAAATTGAGACAGAGACGCAATTTTTACGCCTCTTGTCCAATAGCCCATTGCAGGTCGATATTGAACTGCTGCGCATTGATGATCGCCCGAGTAAAAATACGCCAACCGAGCACCTAGACAACTTTTACCGACAATTTGAGATGATCAAAAAACGCAATTTCGATGGTTTGATCATCACCGGTGCGCCGCTCGGTCTGGTCCAGTTTGAAGACGTGATTTACTGGGACCACCTCAAAACCATCATGAACTGGGCGAAAGAGCACGTCACCTCGACCTTATACGTCTGCTGGGCCGCACAAGCAGGGTTAAAGCTGCTCTACAATCTGCCTAAGCGCACTCGCAAAGAGAAGCTCTCCGGTGTGTATCAACATCAAATTCATCACGAGTTTCACCCCATTCTGCGTGGTTTTGACGACACCTTTTTAGCACCGCATTCTCGCTACGCTGATTTCTCACCGGAGTATCTCGCCGAGCATACGGATCTCGACATCTTGGCCACCTCAGACGTGGCTGGCGTTTACTTGGCGGCCACCAAAGATAAGCGCAATGTGTTTGTGACGGGCCATCCAGAGTATGACTCACACACCCTGCACAATGAGTACATCCGCGATCTGAGTGAGGGAATGGAACCGGCGATTCCGGTCAACTACTACCCCAACAACAATCCCGACAACAAACCGTGCGCAAGTTGGCGCAGCCATGGGCACCTGCTATTTGCCAACTGGTTGAACTACTGCGTCTACCAGCAAACGCCATACGATTTGGATCACTTCAGCGAAGCCAACTTCACCAAAGACGATTAACGCGTCTAGGGCAACACCCTGTCACCGAATACGAGGGCGCAAGCGCGCCCTCGCTCGCATTCTTTTCCGGCCCACACTAAGAAACTGATAAACCCCTCGCAGAGTCTCACTCATCGGCGCAAACACCAGATAGGATCAGGTATAAAAAAACACAAGCTTGTTATCTGTTACTGAACCACAAAAGTTGAACGAATATGCGTACCCTTCTCCTTCCTTTGGTGTTACTTCTCTCTGCCTGTGTCACGGTGGACAATAACCCTGAGCCCGAGCTCAATGCCAACCCACGAGAAAAAGCCGATGCGCGCTTAGCCCTTGGCATGGGTTACTTACAGCAGGGTGATATGGTGAAAGCCCGCGAAAATCTGGAAAAAGCCCTTCAGCACGATAAAAGTTACTACCGAGCACAATTGGCGATGGCGCACTATTTCGAGCAAGTTGGTGAAGAAGCGGACGCTGAAAAACTGTATATAACGGCGCTGAGACAGCACCCGAGAAACGGTAATGTAATGAACAACTACGGCACGTTTTTATGCAAACAAGAGCGCTATCCTCAGGCTGATCAACTGTTTAATCGAGCCATTGAGCAGCCCTACTACTACCTGATTTCCGCCAGCTATGAAAATGCGGCACTCTGTGCATTGAAAGCGGGCAAACCCGAACAAGCCATGGGTTATTTCAAACGCACATTGGATCACGACCCGCGCCGTGTCACCTCGCTGCTGCGCCTGACTAAACTTGAAATAGAGCAAGGTGAATACACATCGGCGCGAATACGCTTGATGAACTTCCACCAGCAGTTTGGCGTGCAACAAGCCTCATTGGCCCTACTGGTCGAGTTGGAAGAGCGCGCCGGTAACAGCGCGTTAGAAGAGAAGTATCGCAAGCAGTTAGAAGCGCTCTCGAACGGATAAACTGATCATTTTCGTTTGTGGATTTTCTTGTATTCTCGATACAAAATCAGCACAAAATAACCCAGTCCCCACAACAGCAGCACCGCGAACAGCGCAAGAAAGCTATCGCAAATCCAACTGGGCTCACAGGGCATATAAATCTCAAACTCCATATGCCCTCCTCATCTATTGGTATCAGTGGTTAACGGGGTTTGGTATCAAACCAAGTGGCGCGCTTGGCTTTATCATGAAACGTCCAAGCCATAAAACGGCTCACTTTCTGCCCTTGGCTCATTTCAACCACGCGTACTTCCAGCGCTCCGGCTTTTTCAAGATTTTTACGCAGCCAACGGACATTCTCTTTCTTTGAAATTAAGGTGGAGAACCACAGGACTTGCGATGCCACATCTCGACTTTCAAACGCCATCTTTTTCACAAACGCGGCTTCACCACCCGGACACCACAGTTCCGCTTTCTGCCCACCAAAATTAAGTATAGGCGAACCTTGCGGCGTTTTGTGTCGCGGCGCATTGGCGGCGGCGACCGCGGCCTTATTGCTGCCTTTTTTCGTCCTATTGCGACTTAAATTAGCCAGTTTTTTCTCGCTGCCTTGCTGCGCCTCTTCAAGGGATTTATGAAACGGCGGATTGCAGGTCGTCAGTGCATAACGCTCGCCTTTGGCGATAATGTGTTTAAACACAAACCGAGAGTCACGCTGCAATCGGCTTTCAATTTTGCCTTTCAACACCGCATTGGCGCTGGCGATCTGATTAGCATTGTCCACCGACACCTCGTCCACATCACTGCCAACGTAGTGCCAGCCATAATCCACCGCGCCAATGATCGGATAGATGCAGTTGGCGCCAACGCCGATGTCTAACGCATGCACACTCGCGTGTTTCGCCTCAGGCACATCCGCCTCAAGCAACTCAGCAAGACGATGGATGTAGTCAGCACGCCCAGGAATAGGCGGGCAGAGATACCCTTTGGGAATATCCCACTCACTGACTTGGTAGTGATGCGCCAACAAGGCTTTATTGAGCAGCTTCACTGCGATAGGGTCAGAAAATGGAATGCTCTTGTCACCGGCTGGGGTGGTAATAACATACGGTTTCAGCGCAGGCAGCGCTTTGACCAACGCGGCAAAATCATAGCGTCCTTGGTGTTTATTGCGAGGATGTAATCCCGGCTTACTTGGCTGCTTGATAAACGTCATCTCACGATTCGAGGGATGCTTTGGCTCAGACTGAGCAGCGCTATTTCGTGTTTTCGGCGCACGTTTGGTCGAAGGGTGCGAATCTTTACGGTGTGTAGCCATGATCTGTAATGCGTAACGTGTAGTGAGTGATCAACAACAAGGCATTTATGCCTAGTTCGTTGGCTCGTCTCGGGTCTCGAGGTAAATCATAAACAATCGAGCGTCGAGTTCCAGTTGATGGTAGTCGGGCTCCATGTGGCAGCACAACGAATAAAAGGCTTTGTTGTGCTCTTTCTCTTTCAAGTGCGCCAGTTCGTGCACCACCAACATGCGCAATAGCGGCTCAGGTGCCTCTCGAAATACGCGAGCGATGCGAATTTCATTCTTTGATTTGATTTTTCCGCCATGCACTTTCGACACATAGGTATGAAGGCCAAGCGCATTGTTGATGATGTGGATTTTATTGTCGTACACCACTTTGCTCAGCGGCGCGGTTTTCTTCATATAGCGGTTTTTCAACGCCATGGTGTAATCGAACAGCGCCTTTTCACTCTTAATGGTGTGATTGTTAGGGTAACGCTGGTGAAACCAGGTCGCCAGTCTGCCGGAATCTACCAGTTGCGCCACTTGATCAACGATATGTGGCGGATAACCTTGCACATACCTTAATGCGGGATTGATACTCATCGCTCTACCGAGTTGACGAAAAGGCGCTAGTCTAGCCTATTCGCCCTTGTCATTCACTGACTTTTCATTACACTCATCGCGATCAACCTCACTGGAGAAACCCCATGAAACGCCTCGTGCTTTACGTCAAAGATAAGTGCCCGCACTGCAAAGATGCTCAACGCTACTTGGAAGAGAAAGGCTACCCATATCGTTTGACCAACGCGAAAATGCAGCGCGGTCGCAAAGAGCTCGACGCCATTGGCGCTCGCTCCTTACCGGTACTGAAAATCGGCGATCGTTACATGATCGGTTGGAATGTGAAAAACTTCGAGCGCATGTACAGCGGAAAATAGTACCGCTGTTTCTACTTGGGCATCACCTGAGCAAGCACTCGATTAAGCTGCTGAGAATTGATCGGTTTCGTGATCACCTCTTGGCAACCGGCGGCCATCATATTTTCTCGCGTCTCTTCAAACGCGTCGGCGGTGCAACCAATCAGCACTGGCGGGGTTTGCAGATTAAGCTGAGTAATAATTTGAGAGGCTTGAATGCCGTCCATTTCTGGCATGTGGTTGTCCATAAAAATCACCTCAAAGTGCTCAGACTTGACTTTTTCTACTGCCTCAACCCCATTGACCGCCACCTCGCATTCAAACCCGAGCTTAGAAAGAAACCGCGACAGCACCAAGGCATTCATGCGCGTGTCTTCGACAATCAAAGCGCGCATTCCGTCACCCAAGTAATCACTGACGACAGCCTCAGTAGACACTGCATCTTGCTGCGCTGCAGCACGTATTATCGGTAAGGTGACAATAAACTCGCTGCCGTGGCCGAGCTCGCTCTCTACTCGTATTTCACCGCCCATTGCACCCACTAGCTCAGAGACAATAGACAAACCAAGCCCAGTACCGCCAAAGCGGCGCGTGGTATCCGACTCGGCCTGACTGAACGGCGCAAAAATCACCCGTTGCTTGTCTTGGCTGATGCCAATACCACTGTCTTTAACGCGGATCTGCATCGTTTCGGATGAGTCAGAGAGTGACAAAGACAAGGCAATACCGCCCTCGGCGGTAAATTTGAGGGCATTGCCGAGCAAGTTTTGCAATATCTGGGTTAATCGGGTCTCGTCTACCCGAATGACTAAATCCGCTGGTAAGGTGCTATCGACACGAAAACTCAGCCCTTTCTCCTCGCATAACGGCTGATAAAGCTGACTGAACTTGGCGACAAAAGGCTCGACCTCTACGTCCGTTGGCACCAATTTCAGCTTACCCGCCTCAATTTTAGAAAAATCGAGGATGTCATTGAGTACCGCCAGCATATGTTGACCGGAGTCGAGTAAGGTCGCCATGTACTCATGCTGCTCGTCAGTAAGGTCTCCTTGTTGCAGCAGCTCACCCACCCCTAAAATCCCGTTCATTGGAGTGCGCAATTCGTGGCTCATCGCGGCAAGGAATTTCGATTTGGCGACGCTGGCCGCGTTGGCTTCCTGCGCTTTTTGCTTGAGTGACTTTTGCAGCTCAACGCGTTCGGTAATGTCACGTTCGACCGCCATAAAGCCCTCAATCTTGTCATCTTTGTCATACAGTGGCGTCAAGGCAAGTTCAATCCAGTACGCCTGCCCCGCTTTGTTGTAATTGACCAACTCGAAAAAGCCCTGCTCTCGGTTATGAATTGCAGTGCGAATCTGGCTGATCACCTCTCGGTCACTAAGCGGCCCTTGCAAGACATCACCGGGTTTCTTACCGATCAACTCTTGCTGCTGATAGCCTGTTAAACGCTCGAAAGCACTGTTGACCCATAACACATTGACATTCAGATCAGTAAATACCACCGCATCACGCATGTACTTCGCTACCCGAGCTAAGCGTGCAGACTCCGCCTCTCTTCTTTTGAGCTCTTCCGATTGGCGCAGTAGCTGCTGCTCCGAGCGATATAACGCTTGAAATGGCGAGACCAGCACCTTACGCCCCAAAAAATAGAGCACAAAGAGCGCCACACCTGTCGCGGTAATCATCCCGGTCAATAGGCTTTGCACAAACTCTCGTTTGACATCCTCAACCAAACTCGGTGAATAACTGTAGAGCAAGGTAAAGGTGGTATCAGGAATCGGGCGCTCGGCGATGGCCCAAGGGAAAGGCGAGGCCATACGCCAATCAAACTGCGCTTGGCGGATGCCAAACCATCGCGCGTCATCATGGCCAAAACCGCTGAAAAACTCCGTGCCCTCTAGAGGCGTGACGTAGGCGGCGATGCCCTCTGAGTAACCGTTGTATTTGACAGGTAGGGTTACGAGCAGAAAATCCGCGTCATGATGAGAAAAAATCGAATAGGAGACCGACTCGAGCAACTGACCACTCGCCACCTCCTGAGCGATAAACGTGCTCACCGCCTGCGGTAACACAATTTCGGAGTAAACTTTATCACCCACAAAGTCATACACGTTGACGAAAGATTGCGAATCGACCGGTTTGAAGCGAGCCAACTTATCCGAGAAGGACGCGGAGTCAGCAACGCCCTCCAACACAGCGCCTAGCAGAATCGGCTGCTCTACGATGTTGGCTAAGCGATCTCGTCTCGATTCTAAATAGGTCTTGAGATAACTATCTAACGTGGAAAATTTGCTTTTTAAACTCTCGTTAATCACCACTTGCGCCGTTTGCTGTGCTTGATGCTGAACAAACAAAAAACTGGTGAGAAAAAAGACACTCGCGCCCAACAAGATAAACAGGGTGAAGAGTTGCATGCCATTTTTTTTGTCAAACTTTAGCATTGAGCGTGCCCTAACCAAACTGGATTCACTATATTGCTCCTCGGGAACTACTTTGATGCATCCCTCGTTGTTATTGTTATTTGTTGCGTGCTACTTAGAGTCGGTCAAACGCAATTTGACGCCATCGTGCTCGTCATACATCGCCATACACAAATCCTGTGCCGATAAGGCTTCATGTGCATCCATATTCTCCCTAGAGATAGGGCTAAACGGGTGTTGGTAGCGTTTGACCAAGCCTTGCACTGGCGTCTCTAGTGACTCTAGGGCGACTTTCAATGCGCGTCGATTGTCGGGCATCTCCTGTTGCCACTCGATGTGGTTTGCTGCAGCAATGAGAACGCGTGTCAGGTCATAACCATGGACAAAACCCGCCGGCGCTTGAATATTGGTTGATGTAAACTGCTCCGGAAACAAGCGGCTTGCACGCTCAAACACCCCTGCTTGGAATGGCGTGAGCGCATTGCTGTAAAAATTAAAACAAGACTGAACAAAGGTCAGTTGCGCTTTTTCTCGCACCTCAAACGGCACATTTTGCGCGAACTGTCCGCCGGTGATCCCCCAGTGACTGTAAACTGGTAGGGAGGCATTAAGCTCGGCCACCGCATCAACAATATTTTTGCCTTCACGAGCGTTACCCACCAAAAGCAAACATTGCGCCTTGTCCTGCTGCGCTTGGCGAACGATGTTTCGCGCGTCTGACGCTTGTATGCCCCAGTCAAACCAAGAAACCTTGACCTCAGCATCCACATCACTGGGCAACGCGCGCATCATCGCTTTGTAGTTTGATTTGCCCCAGCCGGTGTTTTCCAGCACTAGATGGGGCACAGAGCAGCCCTGCTCAAAGGCGACGTTGAGAAGAAATCCGCCCACTTTGGAATCATCCACAGAGAGTCGAAAAATAAAGTTCTGATCGCTTTCGAGCGAACGCGTGATTGGCGTTCCTGCAGCCCAAGGCACTAACGTCAATATGCCTTGCTGGTTAATAAAATCACGGTATTTGATCAACGGCGGAGAGTGCATCCCAGCGACAAACACTAAGGCATTGGCATCGCGCAAAAACTCATCCATATGGCGTTTACTGCGTTTGACGTTGCCTCTGTGATCACGCACAACAAAGAGCACAGGTACGCCGTGGAGTTGGTTATCGACTTCCGCCAGTGCCACTTTCACACCTTGTTCAATCGACTGCGCCGATTCAAGGTGCCCTGTCCTATCCGCATCCAAATAAAGAGTCACGAACTCCGGCTTCGCCGCCCAGGTTACACAACTTAACACCGTGGCCATCATGGCCGCAGAAAACCGCATCATATCGACGCTACTCCCTGAATAATAAGACTATCTTAAGCGTAGATGAGCCGAGCCTGTTTGTCAGGGTGACACACGCCGTTTATGCGCCACTTGATTCACCCATGACAACCCGAGGGACATAACAGCCCATCGACTCGTCAAACTCAAAGCTGAGCTCATTGCGGATCGCCTCCAGCTTGTCGGCCTCATAGTGTGAGACATACAAGAGTTGGCTAAGATTTTCACGCGCGATCATCTCTAAACTGTTTTTCACTAACCGACGCCCTAAGTAGTCAAGTCCTTGATAGGGCTCATCTAAAATCAACAGGGCGGGTTGTTTAACCAACGCGCGAGCGATTAACACCAATCGCTGCTGGCCGTAATCCAGCTCACGGAACGAGCGCTTGGCGCAGTCGGTCATGTGCAGCATGGCGAGCCATTCGTGCGCGGTTTGCAGCTCACGCTTACTCGGCTGCTGATAAAGGCCGATGGAGTCATAAAAGCCCGAGAGAATCACGTCCAGTACGCTGCAACTGACGCGATACTGCAGATGCAATGACGAGGAGACCATGCCGATGTTCTGCTTAATTTGCCAGATGGTTTCACCGCTGCCGCGCTGGTGGCCGAAAATGGTGATATCGTTGGAGTAGCATTGGGGGTGATCGCCAAAAATCAGCCCGAGAAGTGTGCTTTTGCCACAACCGTTCGGACCTTTAATCTGCCAATGTTGACCTTTATCGATTTGCCAATTGAGCTGGGTGAAAATGGTTTTGTCGGTGTACGCGACCTCGCCATCCTTGATGGCAAACACTGGACTGGGCAAATCATTACTGTGCTGATGTTTGCGCACCAACGCCAACATGTGTTCGCTTTGTTGCTCTGATTGCGATTGCAACTGAGCAATCACCGGGTGCGCATGCCAAGCGGCGGAGGCCATCGTGCTCTCCAATTGTCCGTGATGAAACAGCGCGACTTGGTCAATCCAAGGGGGCAAATCCTCTTCACGATTGAAGGTCACGATCATCTGCACCTGTTGCGCCATTTCTGCCAGCGTTGTCGACAGCGACTCACGATGGGCAACATCCAGACCGGAGAACGGATTATCGAGTACCAACAGATCAGGCTTGCTGGCCAGTGCGCGCGCCAACATCACGCGGCGGGTTTCTCCCGTCGACAACTGACGAAAACCACTGTTGGCCAAATGGCACAAATCGAGCTGACTCATCAATTGATTGGCATACTCAAGATCATCACACTGCTGTTTAACCAAGATTTCAACGCTCGTCCCACTATCGATTCTGTCGAGAAAATCGGTGTCATCATTAGCAATTTCTTCTTCGAGTAATTGCTGCTGGCTCGCTAGCGAGACTTGTGCAACGCGGCCTTCACCCCTGTCAACCGCATCCTGAACGCCTTCAAAGGGGGCATCGCCGCAAAGCAGTGCGCCCAGTTGCGATCCGATATCGCCTTCAGAGCTGAATACGCCCCATGAGTGGCCGTCTTCAATCTCCCATCGTTCAATCTTTAGCGGTGTTAAGTGTTCTGTTGTGTTGAGCTGATGAATGGCAATACGCATACACGTCCTTTGTTGAGTGTGTTGTTATCCTTATTCGCCCATCATACATAACGCTTTACGAAGTCGATAAAGGTTCGATCCGCAATTGAGAGGTAGCCATCCTTGCGCCAGGCGAGCGCCAAACTGACAGTAACCGGTTGTGTAAACGGCACACCTACGACCGCTTTTTCATGCTCAGGCACCAACTCCAGTAAAGCGGTAATGGCAAATTCCTGTTTGACGATACTAAGAATCATCGGCAACAAGTTGGTCTCAAACGAGAATTTGAGCGGCTTTTGACACGCCTTGGCTTTTTGCTCCAGATACCCACGGTGAAAATAGCCGGGCTTAAACAGCACCAGTTCGTGCTCAAAAAACTCATCAAAATCGATCGCTTGGCGCTGGGCAAACGGGTGCGTTGGGCTGACCACCGCCACCATTTCCGAATCCAGCAAATGATCGGTGGCTAAGTCCTCGGGCACATTTTCACTGTCAATCACACCAATATCCAGCTCCCCATCGAGCAACATTTGCCGCACCGAGCGCGCCCCCGCATCCACCAGCGTCAATTTAAGATTGGGATAGTGGCTTTTGAACGCCATCATAATGCGCGGAAAAAAATAGGACCCCATCATACTAGGAGCGCCAAGCCTGACTTCGCCTTTTTCCAGCCCCTTCATCTCATCAATAGCCAATTTGGCGTCATCTAGTTGCTGGATGATGCGTTTGGCATGCTCGTAGAGCACCTCTCCCTCTGGCGTTAAGGAGATGCGACGGTCTTCGCGGCGAAACAACTCGACACCCAGCGTCTGCTCAAATTTTCGAATCGAAATACTCAGGGCAGGCTGCGCAATGTGCAAGGCTTTGGCGGCTTGAGTAAAGTGGCCATGCTCAGCCACCGCGACAAAATAACGCAAAGGTTTACTCTCCAAAATGGCACTCCTCTGGCCGCCTTAATGAGATCAAAAACATATGACAACGATATTTTTAATATATTTTATAAATCAAAATGAGACTGATAATGTGATCACACTCTCCTGACTGATCACACCCATACGAGTAACCATGATTGAACTGTCTAGCCCTGCGTACAAACGAGTGACTTTCAGCCTAGCGCTGGGCTCCTTTCTGGTGTTTTGTAATCTCTACCTATTTCAGCCCATGCTGCCTTTTATGGCCGGTCATTTCAGCGCGTCAGAAACCCAAGTTAACTGGATTTTTGCCGCCAGCACCCTAGCGCTGTCCTTTTTCCTTGTGCCTTGGGCGGTCGCCTCCGAGTCCACCGGCAGACGCAGCGTTATGTTGCTTGGCCTGTTTGCGATGCCCGTGATTGGTCTCGCCATGTTCTATACTGAGTCTCTGCTGGGCTTGGTTTTACTGCGCGCGATGATGGGTATCGCCTTGGCGGCCTTTGCCTCTGTCGCCGTCGCTTATATGGTTGAAGAGCTGAGCAGCGCGGCGTTTGGTCAAGCGATTGGGGGCTACATTGCCGCGAACTCACTCGGCGGCATCACAGGGCGTATTTTTGGCGGTACCCTCACCGACCAACTGGGCTGGGAGTACGCGGTCCTGGTGATGGCGCTGTTTACCCTAGTTGGCGCTATCGCGGTCACGTTACTGCTCCCCAAGCAGCAACATTTCCAGCCCGCCAAAGGGATGCTCCGCTACCACAATCGCGCACTGGTCGAGCACCTCAAAAACCGCACTATTTGGCTCGCAATGTTGATTGGAGGTGTCAACTTTGCGCTGTTTGTGAATCTCTATTCGGTGATGGGGTTTCGTCTCGTGGCCGAACCGCATTCTCTTCCAGTTGGGTTGGCGGCGCTGATCTTCCTGTGCTATCTGCCGGGCACATTGAGCTCCAAGCTCACCTCGGTTTGGAATAAGCGTTACCCGCCGCTACTTGGCATCAAAGTGGGCGCGCTAATCAGTATGCTTGGAATGTGGAGTGCCTACGTCGATACCCTACCTTTCATGCTTCTGGGGTTGATGCTGATTAGCTTCGGCGCCTTTTTCACCCACACACTGGCCTACGCGTGGGTGAGCCAAAAAGCGACGCAAGCCAAGGCGACGGCAACTGCACTCTATCTCGTGCACTATTACGTCGGGGGCAGTATCGGGGGCTTTTTCTTGATTTACTGTTGGCAACACGGTGGTTGGGCAACCGTCATCGCTGGTGGCATGCTGCTCTATGTGATGATTTTCTTTCTTTGTGCGGCGCTGTCGCGGCAGACTACCCACACAAGAGTGCCGCCTGTGAAGGCAAATTCTGATATGCTTGGCTCAAATCAGAATTTGGAAGTAAAATGACTCTCTCAGCCAACCCTTCTCCTATCATCAGCGCCGTTGAGCAATGGCTTAATCAGGTCGTGATCGGTCTTAACCTTTGTCCGTTTGCCGCAAAACCGCAGCGCAATGGACAAATTCATATCGTGACCAGTGACGCCACCGACGAAGCGTCTCTTCTTGAAGACCTATTGAGTGAGCTTATCGCTCTAGAGGCACTTTCAGCCGAGGAGCGGGAAACCACCTTAGTGGTGGTGCCAGAGATGTTGCAATCGTTTGATGATTACAATCTGTTTATTGATTGGGTGGAAGCCTTGATTAAACAGCAAGGCTATGAGGGCATTTTCCAACTGGCCACATTCCACCCCGACTACTGCTTTGGCGGCACTGAGCCAGACGATGATGAGAACTTAACCAATCGCTCACCCTACCCCGTGTTTCATCTCATTCGTGAAGAGAGCATGGAGAAAGTCTTGCGTCACTACCCCAACCCAGAAGCCATTCCTGACACCAATATCGACCGAGTCGAATCACTGACTGATCAAGAAAAGCGTCAGTTATTCCCTTATCTGTTCTCCTAAAGCTCTTTAACGCAGTCGCCGATCACGCCGCGGCGTGGTCGGTATGGTACTCGCGCCACTCGATGCGGTTGCGACCACTGGCTTTGGCGCTGTAGAGCCCATCATCGGCAATAGCGAGAATCTCATCAAGCGTGGATTTCTGGCAGTCTGTCACCCGAGCATTCGCAAAATCGAAGTGAGTCGCGCCAACGGAAACCGTAATGGGTTTACCGTCGAGCAGCGTATTGTTGACCGCACGGTGCATCGCCTCAATCACGGTTTTACGTGCGGTCGGATCTCGATCGGGTAGCCAGACGACAAACTCCTCCCCGCCAAAACGGGCGATAAAATCACTATCGGTTAACTGCGCTTTTAGCGCGTCGGCGGTTTTACGTATCACGTCATCACCAATTTGATGACCAAAGGTGTCATTCACCTTTTTGAAGTGATCAATATCGATGATCGCCAAGCTGCCCTGACCGCCCGCCAGTTTCATACGTTCCAAATCCACATGAATGGTTTTAAACATCGCGCGGCGATTGGCTAATTTAGTTAAAGGATCGTGGAATGCTTGAAACTCGAGAGAGGCATTGAGCTCTTGCAGGCGCGTCTCCTGCTTACGACGAATCAACTCGACCTCAATCCATGACGCCATCAACTTAAGCGCGTCGATATCAATATCTTTAAATTTACGTGGGTAAGGAATCGGTGAAGAAAAGTTCAAGGTGCCAAAGATTTCATCATCGACAAAAATAGGCACACCGATGTAGGACTCCAAACCAAATGCGTTGTAGGCAGGGTGAATCGCGTGGGCATCATCTTCCCCCATGTGCTCAATCGCCACAGGACCAAACGATGAGCAGGTGATTTCACAATAGGTGCAATCGTATTCAAAGGTGTCACCCGCTTTAAGATCCGCGCCTTCAGGAACGACGCAGTGCAACACCGTGTATGTGCCGCCATCGATGCGTGACAAAATGCCGATATCTAAATTAAAGCGCTCTAACCCCATCATGATGAGCTGACTCACCTGAATATCAAAGCCTTTACTGTAATCATTGGTGATTTGATACAGACGTCTGATCACTTTTTCACTTTCGCTTTCTATTACCATGATGTTGCCCTATCAGCGTGAAGTCTTTAATAGAATTATAAGCATCAACTCCCATATAGAAAGAGGGGTTCTCGTGCTTTTCATTCAAAATGGAAGCGTGGTAGCCATTTTATCAGCGGTCAATGGACGAGCTCGAACGTATCATAGGGTACGAATATCAAATGAGTCGTACGATTACAGAGTTACTCTGGCGGGACATAGGGCGGTTTGTTACTATTGCCGCACGTCTTAACCTTTGCTTACTCTCTTCACGTTTGGCAATACTTCGTAACCCTAGGCTTAGCTAATATGCAATTGACCCAACTCACCACTGAACTTTTCAATCACCTGTACCAAGACATCACTGAATTTCGCAGCACTTTCGATTTACCTGTCGCCTCACCTGAAAGCTTAGACGACAAAGCGGATACTCTCCATACGTCTTTGATCATTGAAGAAATGACCGAACTGGCTGAAGCGGATTGCAAAACCGAACAAGCCGATGCGATTGTCGATAGCGTCTATGTTTTGATGGGTCGATTGGTGCATCTAGGCCAGCAACGTATTGAAGATAATCTTGCGATTAACTATTTGATTGATGTGTTGCTTAATGTGGCCGTTAACCGTGGTATCGACTTTCTGCCGTGTTGGGATGAAGTACACTCGAGCAACATGAGTAAAGTGTGTCGTAATGAGCAAGAATTCGCTGACACCGAGGCGCACTACGCCAAGCAAGGTATCGAGCTGACCGCAGTGAAAAAAGGCGATTACCTGATCGCGAAATGTGCCAAAGATTTTGTGTCAGAAGCAAAAACCATCCGCCAAGGAAAGGTGTTGAAATCGGTCTATTACCGTCCTGCGGATTTAGCGCCGCTGACTCAATAACCCGCTTTATTACGCTCGTTTTTCCTGAACAAAAAGCTTCCTCTACAATAAGCGCTCATTAAGAAAAGCTTACGCTAGAAAAAAAGCCGCCACCTACGGACGGGAATCCTTAGGTGGCGGAAGCTGCCATAGTCATAATTTGACGACGTTCAATTTTTCTGGGGTACTGAAAAATTGAATCAGCCTAACAAGAACGAGAATGTATCCCTTTCACTAATGCCAACAGCGTGCCAACTTTTTAAAAATAGTTAAGTTATTGTTTTTAAAAAAATTTGCGTGAGAAGCAATAATTTACCGACGCTACTGCTTTGGCACGCGAACCGATTCAGTGCAACGCTGCACTAGTTCAGTTCGACTATTTGCTCTAAAGGCAAGTTCGTGAGGGATAGTGTGGATGATAATGAAATAGATAATGAGCGCTAAAGCACAGCGAAGTGCGATAAGCGTTAGAACAGCAGAACCCGCTTGCCGCGAATCGATTCGCACCGGACCTCAGTATTAAACACGCGCGACAGCTGCGCCTCATTCAATACCTCTTCAGGCAGACCAAATTGTTGCAACACGCCGCGATCGAGCAGCGCCACCTTGTGCGCATGAGTCAAGGTTCGGTTCAGGTCGTGGTTGGACATCACCACTGTAATGCCTAATTGGGCGATTTTATCGATCAAACGGTAAAGAAGCGTTTCTTGACCGATATCGAGCGGCGCCGCCGGTTCATCAAGAATCAATACCCTCGCCAACGGATTCAGTGTTGGCCAGACTTGCAGACAGATCCCACATAAGCGCACTCGCTGCCACTCCCCACCAGACAACTGATGAATCGAACGATGCAGCTTATCCTCTAACTGTAACCACTTAGCGAGGGTTTGAACCGCCACATTTACCTCATCAAGTACGCTTTTCGCTTGGCTTGGCAGCGACAACGCCAAGTACTGCACCACTTCAATGTTAAACGCTGGGCGATCGCTTTGGCTTAAAAAAGCCCGGCAGCAGGCTAAAGAAGGCATCGACGCCTTGGCCACATCAAGCTCACCAATCCTCACCTCCCCTTTCGCCGTTAATAGCCCTGCGATAGCGGTCAACAAAGTACTTTTGCCACTGCCATTTGGGCCAATGACATGGACGATTTCTCCCTGATTGACCTCAAAAGAGAGTGGAAGCAAACGCGAGCCAACAGAGAGATTATTAATGTGAATCATGATTTTTCAGCAACATCCAAATGAACACCGGTGCGCCTATTGAGGTGGTCACAACGCCAAGCGGCAGTTCCGCCGAATGCAGCGCGGTTCGCGCAATAAGATCCGCCACCAGCACTAATAGTGCCCCGCAAAGCGCAGAGAGTGGTAACAAAAAGCGGTTTTCGCTGCCCAGCGATAAACGCAGCAAATGCGGGACAACCAGGCCGACAAAGCCAATCACTCCACCGAGTGCGACCGCGCCCCCGACCAAAATCGATACCGCCAAAATGAGTTTCCAGCGTACGGCGTCAGTATCGATACCCAACTGCTTAGCATAAACGTCACCAAGCATCAGTCGATCCAGCAGCGCTCCCTTGCTACATAGCCAAACCACAACCGGGATAAGCGCTAACGTCAGCCAGTGATGAGACCAACTTGCGCCGCCAATGCTGCCCATCAGCCAATACATCAACTGCCTGAGGCTTAAATCATCACTGAAATAGAAAGCCCAAGTGACCACTGCCCCCGACAAAATGCCCAGCGCGACCCCCACCAAGAGAAGACGTGTTGTCGTCAGCTTCATCATTTTGGCAATCGAGACCAACAGTAAGGTAAAGCAGAGCGCACCGACGATCGCTGCTAGCATATAACCTAACGGCGTCGCAAACGCAGGGAAACAAAACAGCACCAGCACCATCATAATGCTCGCGCCACCGGAAATGCCGAGCACACCGGGCTCTGCGAGCACATTACCAAGCAAGACTTGCAGCACTGCCCCCGACAACGCCAACGCCGCGCCGATCGCCACGGCAGAGATCAATCTAGGCAGACGCAGATGAACAAGCAGCTGGGTTTGAATGTGGCTGAGCTCGCCAAGCGGATTAATGAACACTTCCCCGACCATGACGTAAAACAGACTCACTAGAAGAAACAATCCGGCACCTAACCATGCGGCGCGTGTCCAACGGTGCTGTTTACGATGTAAAAGTTGGCTAAATTCCATGCAAGGTAGGTCAATTCGGCGGGCTAGAAAGAACAGTGGCCTAACGATAACGCTAAGCCACTAAAATGAAAAGTGTTAGAAGACGATTAATCGTAAACGACCTGATCCTCTTCGTAGCGGACTTTTACCGGGCAGACCATCAGTGCCGCGCGCTGTCCAACCGGGACATGACGATTTGGAAAGACGACCGCTTCTCCTTCGTTTTTCGCCAGCAGCGGTTTGTCTCCATCATGGCCAAACACTTCGCCATGTTTGAACGCGGTAAAGTTTTCGACATCATCGGCAAACAAAAAGTCGAAATCGTCATGCAGGCGAACGATAGTACGACTGACGCGATACATAGTCGGCTTACGCGGTAAGTGCTCGGCTTTACTGCGCGAAATCAGATCGCGCATCGCCAAATCAAACGCAACCAGCTTGCCCAGTTCGTTCTCACCGATTTTGGCCACTTGACCTAATTCGACCGTCAGAGCTTGCGCCGCAAAATTCTCTGCACTGAACCAACTAAAGGTGCTTGAGGGCGCGTTTGAAAACATCACTGCTTCTAAGTGGCCACTGGCGACAAAATCCATGAGGGCTTTACTGCGCACCGGATGTCGCACTTTCGGGCTGACGGCAAAGGTATAGTGCTTCGATAAACGAATCGCACAATGCAGATCTAAGTGCCAACGAGCGGCAGGGTCAGTGCCGTGGTAAAAGCGCCCGACGACGTCTTTCAATTCATTAGCAATCGATAGCTCAATGCTCGGTTCGTAGTCTTTATCGTCAAACAGACGATTCAGATTCACGTCAATAAATCGAGTATGAGCATTGGTGGCTTGCGGATGGGCAACGATCAGCAGCAAACGCTCCCTGACCGGCTGGAAACCTGTTTGAATGTCATCGACAATCTTGTCAATGAGCTCCATCGGTGCAGTCTCATCACCATGAATGCCGGTAGACAAAATAATATGCTTGGTGGTCTCATCAAAGTCGGCAGGAATCACTTCCAAAACGCCACGTTGATGAAGCCGGAAAACGACGCCATTGGCGACCGTCATTTCACCCACAGGCATCTCTTGATCGACATTGAGGCTGTCAAAAAGAAAAGATTGGCGAAAGAGGGATTTCGTCATGCGCTACTCCTTTATTGCACAGCGGTGTATGTTAATGAATTGAACCGACAATTTATGTAGAAGCGATCAAACTTATCGACACCAATTGTGTGCTTCATCGAAAATTATCCATCAACTGGGCATCACCCTACCCACAAGACTCACTGTGCAGGCAACCGAACGGCGCCCCGTTCAGCTACGTAAAAACTTCAATCATTTAAAGAGGTTGTTCATGACGCGCCGTCGTCCCATTCTGACAACGCGCCAAGCTTTAGGCAGTGTAATCGAATCACAATAAAACGCATCCTCTTTTGCGTCTTTCGATGCGCTTTTGTGTGCTTAAATGCAGCCCATTGCGTATCGATTGATGTGACTTGATACCTGCTCGCCATTTTTAAGTCGCTATCGGTTACAAGACAGCCTTAAGCGATTAGGAGATAACCTTAAACAGTGCTTATCCAGTCCCTAGCGGCGCGCCAATCATTCGGACCCGTGCGTGCTGAGCTTGTACCTGACCGCTCTCATCAGTGTAAAACTCAAGCTGCGTGATCGATTGGTTCTCAATATGTAAGGTTGAAAACAGCGCCGGATTTTGCCAATCGAGCCCCAACACATAAGCCAAAATCATCCGAATCGTGCCGCCATGCATCACCACCAAGGTATCGTGTGAAAGCTCAGCAACAAGCGCTTGCCAAGCGTTGACGACGCGATGATAAAAACGCTCTAACGTTTCTGCGCCGGGTAACGGGTGCTGAGCCGGATGCTGCCAAAACGCCTCCAGCGCAGACCACTGCTCGCCCACCTCATCAAAAGGAATACCATCGAGTTGACCAAACGAAATCTCGCGCCATTGAGGCTCTATCGTCACAGGGACCGTAAATGGGGTTGAGACCGAATGGGTGAATGGACTGACGCCGCTTGGTTGCTCTTCACCCAACGCCTGCAGGGCTTTAGCAAGATCTGCGCAGCGACGCAGCGGTGAGGTGACGATCGGCAGCGTGGCATATCCATTTTCCGCCAACGCACGCGCGAACGCCTGTTGGCGCTCCGCCGCCACCGCCACATCCGTATGACCATACAAAGCAGGCTTGCCATCCACTTTGGCGTGACGAACAAGCGAGACTCGGATAGAAGACATCCGCACTCCTACGATTTCAATGAAAC
>NZ_JCBDGX010000051.1:0-21208 GCF_059834345.1 Vibrio sp. R11-SG3-ISO3-SZ | reverse complement strand
CCAGCACTTTGACATCTTTGCGTACTTGCGCCACCAGCGAGGCTAAAATAATGCCCTCAATACCGCCAAATGGATGATTCGCGACAATCACCACAGGGCCTTCCTGTGGAATGGACGACACACTGCCGTGATCAACTGAATACTGAGTGCCGATTCTCGCCAGCGCTTCATGCATAAACTCAAAACTGTCTTGTGGCAGCGCCGCTTGTTGATACAAGGCATCCAACTGCGACAAACCGGTCGCCCATTCAAGCGCTCTTTCGCCAACACCGAACGGGGTTTTACGTGGTAAACGAAATGGACTGGCGTACATAATCACATCCTCTTGATGAACAAACGTGGCGCGTCAACTCGCCGCTGGTCTATTGAGCAATCAAACCTGGCCAGTTTTGGTCGGCTTGTTGAATGTGCAGAGTGCGCGCGCTGTCCCATCGCCCTTTGATGTCCGCGTTGTAATTGAGGTACAACTTGCCGTCGACAATCGCCCACTGCTCAGGATCGGAAGGGGCAAAGTCGCTCTTCTCAGACACCGCCCAAGCACAGTAGCCACCATACTGCGGAGCGTACTTTTCCGGCTCTGCTTCAAACATCGCTAAGTGCTCAGCGGATGAGAACAGCCATTGCGCGCCTTGGTATTCGGTTGTCCATTGGCTGTCACCTTTGACCGCTTGGCCTTGAGTGAAATACGCCACGGTATCGTAACCGCTGACCGCCTTATTACTAAAAAACGAGGTGGAGATAAGATCCGCCGCGTTGGCGGAGACGCTGACCAAAAGCAGCGCAAATAGACGTAGTAGTTTCATGTCATGACTCCTTGATACTGGTGGGTAGGTCAATACTGGTTGGCACGCGGTAGTGGCGTGCATTTAGGGATAAATCGGCCAAAGGGCCTACGTCGAGCGCTTGATAGCCCATGATTTTGTCGGTAGGACTGACATGGACGGTCGTAATACTGACGGTGCGCGCGTCCTCTCTGGCCATCAATGGCGAGAGATGAGGCCGCTGGGTATCGTGTCGGGTATGAAAACGCTCACCGAGCGTGTCATCATTCGACTGAGAGGCCAAGTCAGCAAACAGGCTAGTGCGATAGTCGAGCGCGTCATAAAAGAACCGACCAGACGAGACAATCGGCGCCACCGCACGATGATGGCTGAGCGCTTGGCCATCCCATGTCCACATCACGGTTTCATTCGCGTTGCGACGGGTATCGAACGAGACCACAGTAAACGGGGCATAGTGACTCAAGTTCAGCGCCAACATTCTTCTGTCCACTTCTTGACTCGATACACTGCTGGCAAGCTGCTTAACGATTTGCCCGCGACTTGTCAGTGGTCCTTGGGGCATCTGCCCTTGGTAGAAGTTGAGCAGACACACAGTCACGCCATACTCATTGGTCGCGATCCAACTGCCACCGCCTTCTGGATCAAGTGGCATCAGGCAGTTAACCTCCTCCAACTGCATGGCTTGGGGCTCAGTGGCGGGCTGCCTAGTTCGCTGCTCATCACGGTTAAAGTATACGCGGTAATGACTCACGCCCTGATAGGTCCAAGATAAGGTGCACATGTTATTGAGCCCTCTGATAAGTCGCGGTCGCCGGAGCCACGCCAAAACCCGATTCCACTTCGATGCCGCGCAGAGACGCCACCACTTTCGCCATCGCAAAGTGATGAGTGGCGTGCAACGCGGCAAAGGTAATCTCGCGTGCCAAGGTGGATTCCACCTCTTCGACTTGACGCTGAGACATCATCACTTCCGATTCCACACTCACTCGCGCTTGGAGTGCATCTGGCGACAGTTGGCATAGCCAATCCACCAGCTGCGCTATCTCTCGCTCGGCCACGCGGCAATCTCGCTCGACGGGATGGCCGCGCCGACGCACGTTGTAATCGATTTTGCTCATTTCGCCATGTGGTGGCGCTTGGTCTTGCCCCTGTGCATGGCGAATCGCATGAAACAGATCCAACCAATGGCGAAAATGCTCACCAATCGAGCTCGATACATGGGGCGCGGCTAACGCAACGTAGTCGTCATTGCTGAGCACACTGAGAAACCGTTGACCTTGGTGCAAGGTTTCAATGCCGCCTAGCACCGCGCCAGAGAGGCTCGCCCTATGTTTATCGCTGAGCGTCGCTCTCGCGGTGAGAGTGGCGGGAGAAGTCATCGCTTTTTTCATCATCATTCCTTTGATCAATCCGTCATGGGGTAGCGCTGCGTTAACGCTTTCTCCTCTCGCCAAGCGTTGAATAACGCCGCCAGAGAAGGTGTGTTCACCCCGCGTTGCTTATGCTGAGAGCCAATTCGGTACAACAAGCGGTACTGTGTCAGTAAGGTGCTAAAGATGTGCAGCAATGGGGTATCGCTATCCCAGATGTGCGCGGCTTCACTGCTCGCACCATTGATTTCCAAAATATCAAAGCGCTTGCCCTGCATCAGCGCGGTGATGGTGTCGAACTTGACGTCAAGACGGCCGTAGTGAAACCCTTCAAACTCACCCAACACGTCATCGAGCGTCGCTTCCAACTCCGGTGTGATAAAGGCGTTGCCGTTGCGAAAAATCGCGCCTCGAGAATGACTGCCCGCAAACGCCAGCGGATACTCTTCGCCCTTTTTCACCACGCTCTCTAACTTGGCCTCATGACGCGGCAAATAGAGATGTTGCAGTCGCCCAGCGCGCGGGCAGCGGGCGATCAATTCTCTAAGCGTCGAAACACCATCGCCTTCCACAAAGGGGGAGTATTTGAGTGTCATCGAGATGACTCTGCCGCGCTTCTCCCCTGGCTGGCGCACGTAAAAGAGCCCGGCTTCTGCGCGGTAACGGGATTTTTGTTGCAAAAGAAAACGACCACCGGCAGGAAAATGCGCTAAGTAACACGCCAAATCGTCCGAGTCATTGATGAGCTTGACCCCAGCGCCGCGACAACCCAAATCAGGCTTGGCCACCAGCGGGAAATCGAGCCCGGCATCATGCAGCGCCATCATCGCGTTATTGAGAGCTTCGGAGTTTGACGAGTCGCCCACCTCGACAGTGATGTAGGGCAAAATCCACTGGCGAGTTTTCCCTCCTGCACTGGCGAAAATGTCGCTTTTTGACTCGCCCACCATGCCGCTTAACTTGATGGTAGGGTTAGCGATAAGTGGCAGTGCCCAATCTAGGTGCCTTGCGCTGAGGAGCGCGCTTTGCACCACAACCGGCGCATAAAAAAACCACGCAGGCAGAAACTCAAACGGCGAAATCACTCGTTTTGGTTTGCTCAGTACGGGCATCCCTGCATTGACCTTCCCTTGCGGGACCACTTCCACATCACGATTGTGCATTCTGTTCACTTCTCCAATACTGTTGCGCTGCGCGGTTTAATGCCCACAGCGCGAGCAATCCTACAGGTATCATCAACCAGCGAGTCCATGCATCCTCACTGCCTATCCAACCGCCCACTTGATAGAAAGAGGTAAAGATCAGTGCCGTCCACATGGCTGTGGCGATAAAAACGGCCAAAAGAAACACCGGCAACGCTATGCCTAGAAACCCACTGACGGTGTAACTCACGCTGCGCATTCCCGGTACAAAGCGGACGATGAACAAGGTTACAAAAGCATTGGCATTGAGCGTTTTACACAGCCGACGGGCTCTATGATGTCGAAAACAGCGAACCTTCAACCAACCGATGCGCTGTGCTAATCGCCCGAGGGCATAGAGCGCCAAATCGCCGCTGGCAATACCGATAAAAATCGCCAGCAGCGCCCACTCCACCGCCATCACTTGATTAACCGACAAGGTCGCTGCCGTCACCAAAGCGAGATCTTCAAGTAAATAGGAAAGGAGGATCAGCGCGATCATCATCCACCCCAGTGAATGGGAATGAGACAAAATCCAAGCGTTGAGTGTGTGTGCCATGTCCATCTGCCTTCTCTGCTCCATGATAACCACCGCCACTAACGGGGGAGAATCACAGTGAAAACGACTGTGAACCCCGCGATGCAACGATGTCTTATTGAACAAGATAGGGAATAGACGAAGAAAATTTCATTACAGGGTAGATTTGTGTCGGACAAGAAGCATCGACCTCTTAGTCAGACTTGCCGCCATCGATAGGAAATGGCACCATCCCTTGCGGTTTACAGGCGTTCGTAAAGTAGAGGAATGAGTATGGGTTATTGGTATCTAACCATTGCGATTGTGGCAGAAGTGATCGCGACGGGCGCGCTGAAAGCTTCAGACGGGTTTTCCAAGCTCACGCCCAGTCTCTTGGTCGTGGTGGGGTATGGCGTGGCGTTCTATTTTCTCGCCATGGTATTGAAGACCATTCCCGTTGGCATTGCATATGCGATTTGGTCGGGGCTCGGCATTGTGTTGATCACCGCTGTCGGTGCGGTGGCGTTCGGTCAAAAGCTCGATTGGGCGGCAGTGATTGGCATGTTATTGATCATCAGTGGCGTGATTGTGATGAACGTCTTTTCTCAATCGGTCAGTCATTAAAAGGGTAGTGATTGACTCAATCAGGCAACAATGTGTCAAAAAAAAATAGAAAGGTGTGGTTTTGAGGCCACACCTTTTTGCTTATCTATTGGTATTGTAGCTTCGCTTATCGCAGGCGAATTACGCCAGTTTCAACTCGTGTTGCTGGCGATAGAGCACCATATCTTCAATGGTCAGAACTGGCATCGAGTGCAATTTCCCAAACGCGACAATCTCCGGCGTTTTACACATGGTGCCATCCGGGTTCATCACCTCACACAATACGCCAGCAGGTTGCAAACCCGCCATTTGCATTAAGTCGATGGTGCCTTCAGTATGGCCACGACGAGTCATCACCCCACCTTTGCGCGCGCGCAGCGGAAATACGTGTCCTGGGCGCGCTAAATCGTCAGGCTTCGCATTAAGGTTAGCGGCGGTTTTGATGGTGGTGACGCGATCTTGCGCCGACACGCCCGTTGTCACGCCCACTTTGGCCTCAATAGAGACGGTAAACGCGGTTTGATTGGCACTATTGTTGTTTTCAACCATCGGTGGCAAGGCCAATTTGTCAGCTTGCTCTTCGGTCAAGCACAAGCAAACAATACCGCTGCATTCGCGGATCATCAGCGCCATCTGCGCATCCGTGAGGTGCTCAACCGAGTAAATGATATCCCCTTCGTTTTCACGATCTTCATCATCGAGTAACAACACACCTCGACCTTCACGTAAGGCCGTCAATGCGCGTTCAACGCGGGTAATTGGGTCGCCGAATTCGGCAAGTAGTGATGACTGATTCATGGTTAACTCCTAAATTTCACCAGAATCAGGGCATAGAAGAGTTCTGGCGTCAGCGCCAGATAAACGAAATCGCCCCCACGACGGTGGCGGCTTGGTTTCATTCTCTCTCATCCGGACTGTAACCGTCGGCTCTGGCTTCTCACCAGATCTGCTGACCTCGACGTATCGAGCGCTCGCGGGCTCACCCATTCGGGCATACCGCCGGTGGGGAATTTCGCCCCGCCCTGAGAATAAAGTAATCGCTGCTTGTGCAGCGCGCTGATTGTAGCGCGGCAAATGATAAATGCCAACGCTCCGCACGGGGTTTGCGCTAAGATAAAGCCATACACCCTGCAAGGAGCACAGCATGCCTCAACACGAGAAACTCAATTACGTCGAATTGGCCGCCCACGATTTTGAAGCCACCAAAGCCTTTTTTAGCCAAGCGTTTGATTGGCGCTTCACCGATTACGGCCCCGACTACACGGCGTTTGCCGACCAAGGGCTCGACGGCGGGTTCTTCAGAGCCGACGCCAAGAGCCAAACTGCATCCGGCGGCGCGCTGTTGGTGTTCTATAGCCAAGACATAGAAGCAACACTGGCCAAAGTGATCGCCAGTGGCGGCGATGTCATCAAACCCATTTTCGATTTCCCCGGGGGCTGTCGATTCCACTTTCTAGAGCCCAGCGGCAATGAGTTTGCGGTGTGGTCTGAGGGCCGATAAACAGCAAAGCCCTCACGAGGAGGGCTTTGTCATCAATCACAGGCGGTTTAGAACGTCACGTTTAGACCAAAAAAGTGAATACGGCCGTCGAAGGTGCCTTTGATAGGTGCGGGATCTAGACGGTTAATCTCTACATCACCCAAATCCGCATATTCGTAGAACATGTCAAACGTGTACCCATTCCACTGGGTTGCTGCACCCACTGAGTAGCGCCATTGCTCGCCTACAGGCACGTCAACCCATTGTAGTGAGGCGTCGTTTTGCGGTGAGCTTTCGTAAGAAACACCCGCTTTTAGACGCCAATCCGCGTTAAGGCGGTAATCTGCGCCCAATGCTAGTTTCCAAACGTCGCTCCAATCACGTTTGATCGGATCTGGGCTAACCACAGTACCATCAGCCATCACAAAATCTAGCGGTAGCTCTTTCCACTCACTCCAACGGTGCCATTGTGCACTGGCTAATAAGTTTAGCTCCGAGTTAACTCCCAAACGGGCACTGATATCGTAGATTGCTGGTAGAGCAACTTCTGTCGAAGCTCCAACTAATGGTAAAACATCGCTCGTGGCTTTCGCGTCGATATTATGTTTCACCTTAGAACGGTAGCTAAAACCAAAATCTAGGTCGTCATTGTGACGGTACATCGCACCAAACGTTACGCCCATTGCCCAATCGGTTTCTTGCTCGATAGACATAGCCGACGTCTCTTGCTCAAACGACACATAGTTGATTTGAGCGCCTGCACCTACAGACCATTGTTCGTTAAGTTGATACGAAATTGTTGGGTTGATTTGCAGCAGCATCAAAGTAGTACTTTCTAGCAAAGCGCTCGCGTACCAATCATTTCCGTAATCTAAGCTAGAACCACCTGCGGCGCCAAAACCAATACCAAAATGCATCTCATCTGTAATCTGACGAGCGTGGAAAACAGCAAGAGCAGGCTGTGTAGAATGACTCGAACCATCTTTATCTTCAATGTCATCACTATAATTGAGTTTGAGATCAAACCCCATCGCGTTCACTGTCGTCTTGCTCTCACCCATAAATGACATCGTCGCTGGGTTGGTCCACATTGCAGCAGCAGAACCGGTGTAAACACCGTCACCTGCACCTGTAGTACCTGCATTCGCCACCACAGCTTCTTGAAGTAGAATACCGCTGGCACTTGCCATCGCAGAGGAGAACGCCACTGCCGTCATAAATGGCCATTTCATTGAACGAGCAATTGAGTTGGGTTTGAACATAAAAAAGTCTCACTGAAAGTGTGCAATTTAAAAACTGCTACTAGTGTAGAGAGAGTTCCCCTTTTTTTCGGAATACCGATTATTCCAACCCTTGCTGTGACGCTTATCACGCACTGGTTGATTGAATCCGCCTTGGTGTATACTGCGCTCCACCCATTAACACCTTGACTGTTATCCTCTTATGAACAAGCAACCTATCAACAAAAGTCTACTCACCAACCTCATCGCCCTTGCACTGCTTGCTGGCGGGATTCAATCCGGTCATCAGATCGCGTTTTATGCGGGTCTGTTTGCCTTTTCAGGCGCCATTACCAATTGGTTAGCTGTCCACATGTTGTTTGAAAAGGTGCCGGGACTGTATGGCTCGGGTGTAATACCTGCGCGTTTTGAAGAGTTTAAAGCCGCCATCAAACAGCTGATGATGAGTCAGTTCTTTACCGATGAAAACATCGACAAGTTCCTCAACAAAGAGATGGCCGGTGAGCACACGCTCAATCTGCAACCTGTAATAGAGACCATCGACTTTAACCCCACGTTCGATTCTTTGGTTGAGGTGATCGCCAACTCATCCTTCGGCGGCATGTTGGCGATGTTTGGTGGCAGTGACGCGCTGGCACCACTTAAGCAGCCTTTCGTTGAAAAAATGCAGCAATCGGTGATTGAAATCAGCCAGAGCGATAACGTCAAGCAAGCGATCAAAGCGCAGCTTGAAGCGCCTGCCATGATGGATGAGATCAAACAGAACATTGAACAAATCATCGATCAACGCTTGAATGAATTGACACCTGCGCTAGTCAAAGAGATGGTGCAAACCATGATCAAACAGCACCTAGGCTGGTTGGTGGTGTGGGGCGGTGTATTTGGCGGCTTGATTGGTGTGGTGTCGTCGTTTTTTGCCTAACTGACACGCCTTTCTACTCCCTATATTGAGCGCCAGCAACACTGGCGCTTTTTTGATCCTCAGTTATTTTGTGTGGAGGCTTGGGCTGGATTTGAAGCGCCAACGCTAGTGCTGCCCAGACTCCCTTCGCAGCGAAGTCAGCATCACACTGAGCAAAATTAACCCCGCGCCGAGACTTTGCGCGAAGGTAAACGTCTCTTGCAACCACAACATGGCAAACAGAGCACCGAAAAGTGGCTCGCTGCCCATCAACAGCGCGACACGAGTGGGAGAGGTGCGGCGCACCGCGTAATTCTGTACATAGAAAGCAAAGAGCGTGCAAAACGCGACCAGATACAGCAGCGTCACCCAGAAGATGGACTCATTGGGCAGGTGCCATTGAGACTGGGGCAACGTGCTCAAGACCAAGAGAGCGGCAACGCCAGCAACAACCGCTGATTGAATCGCGGTGAGTGTGGTGGTCGTCACGGCGCGACCGAGGCTGAATCGCTTGGTGGTGGTCACCATCAGTGCCCGTAGCAGCGCCGCAATTAGAATCAGATAATCCCCCAGCGTGAAATCGACACGCGCCCCATCGCTACCGGTCAGCAGCAGTACGCCAACCACGCTGGCGACACACAACAATACCAGAGACCAGGCGACCTTCTGGCGGTTCACCAACACTTCAGCCAGCGCAGTGAACAATACGCAAAGACTGATTAAAAACGCCGCGTTCGACGCTGTGGTATGCGCAACACCAAACACTTCACACAGGAAAATAGCACTTAAAATTGCTCCGGTTGGCAGCGCAACCACCCAATCTTTGTTGAGCCCTGCTTTGAAATCTCTCACCACCAATGGCAACAACACCAAGGCAGTGATGGAAAAACGTAACGTAATGAACATTAACGCCGAGGTGTAAAGCAGCGCACTTTTAGTTAACCCGTAGCTGGTGCCCCAAAAGATCGCCACCAGCAGCAGTAATCCTTCGGTAATGGGTAGCCGCTGTGCGAGCGGCAGAGTTTGCGTTCCTTGCATCATTTTCTCCCAGAGTGGTTGACCCTCCCAGTATCCACAAGTAACTTAAATGAAACAATTGGTCGATTTTGCAAAGGATAATTACACCATGGACACGAATAAACTTATCCCCTTACTGGCTGAAATGGCGGTGTTTGTTACTGTGGTGGAAGAAGGAAGCTTCGCCAATGCGGCGGTGAAATTGGGTGTGGCGCCCTCATCGGTCAGCCGCTCACTGCGGCGCCTTGAGACAGCGCTGAAAGAGCAGCTCTTGGAGCGCACCACGCGTCAGATGCGATTAACCGCCACAGGGCAAGAGGTGTTCCACCTTTGTCAAACCATGCTAGGGCAAGCCAAACTTGCGGTGAGCGCAGCACACGCCAACAAAGAGGCGATCGCAGGGCCGCTTCGCGTTGCCGTGCCGAAAGCGCTTGCCAAGCAAGTGCTTATGTCACCCATATTGACGTTTGCTAAACAGTACCCCAACGTCAATCTGACCCTTAAAGTGGAAGACCGCTATCTCGATCCCATTCATGACGATGTCGATGTGGTCATCCACATCACACCGAATCCTGTGGAAGGTTTAGTCGCGGTAACGCTTGCCCCTTGCCAACTTGTACTGTGCGCCAGCCCAGAGTACCTAGCGAAGCATGGTACGCCCGCACACCCCAATGACCTGCGCCATCATCAATGTCTCTGTTTGGGTGAATCCCCCAAAGATCGCATCTGGCGGATGACTCAAGGAACACAAACGGTAGCTGTCCCTGTCAGCGGTCATCTTGCCGTGAATCACAGTGAGATCCGTCGCCAAGCCGTACTCGAAGGGCTGGGTATTTCGTTGTTCCCTGAATTTGTGGTCAGAAATGAGTGCCAACAAGGCGTTTTACAACCTATTTTGAGCGACTGGCAATTAGCGGGCAGCTATCAAGGTCAAATCATCGCCCAATATCCACAATCGCCCTTTATCCCTTCTCAGGTCAAAGCGTTCGTCACGCACCTGAAATCAGCGCTCGCGCTCTGATCAGCGAGTCAATAACAAGGTAAAGGTGAAATACCATTCCAAAAATTAGGGATATAGAGGTTCACAAATGTGAGATCTTCACAGAAATTTCACATTGAGGTGGCATTTGTAGTGTGAATTGTATCACTCTTCACGTATGCTTAACTTGCTCATAAAAGTGCATATACAAGGAGAGTGCTATGAAGCGAATGGGAGTATTAGCCATGGCGATACTAGTGGCCACCAATGCCACTGCGTCAGAGCCCAAACCCGCGACACAGGCAACGATTGATGCGAACAACCAACTCAAGCAAAGTCTGCCATTCAGTGACACCAAAGATTTCGATAACGCGCAAAAAGGGCTTATCGCGACTCAGGATGTCGTTACCATTAAAAACCAAAACGGCGATGTTGTTTGGGATTTAGAAGCCTACAAAAAGTACATCGGCCTTGATAAGCCATCACCCGATACCGTCAACCCAAGTTTGTGGCGTAATGCGCAATTAAACATGATCAACGGCCTGTTTAAGGTCACCGATGGTATTTACCAAGTTCGCGGCTACGATTTGTCGAACATCACCTTTATTCAAGGGGATACAGGCTGGATCGTATTCGACCCACTCATCTCTCAAGAAACCGCAAAAGCGGCACTCGACTTCATTAACAGTGAACTCGGCGAGCGTCCTGTTGTGGGTGTCTTCTACAGCCACAGCCACATTGACCACTTTGGTGGGGTGCGCGGTATCGTCGATGAGCAAGATGTCATCGACGGAAAAGTGACCATTATGGCCTCCCCTGGCTTTACCGAGCATGCCGTATCTGAAAACGTGATTGCAGGTAATGCGATGGGTCGACGCGCAGTGTACATGTATGGCGCCCTGCTTCCACGTAACGAAAAAGGCGGCGTCAATGGTGGCTTGGGTCAAACGACGTCAACCGGTCTTGCGACCATGATTGCCCCAACCGACACCATTGAGAAAACCGGTGACGAACGCGTGGTCGATGGCGTGAAAATGGTCTTCCAATACACGCCAGGCACAGAAGCACCGACTGAGATGAACGTCTGGTTCCCTCAGAAAAAAGCGTTGTGGATGGCGGAAAACACCACCAACACCATGCACAACATCCTTACACTCCGTGGCGCTCAAGTGCGTGATGCGCTGAAATGGTCAAGCTACTTGCAAGAGACCATTGAACTATGGGGTGATGATGTCGAAGTGAAATTCCAAAGCCACCACTGGCCAATGTGGGGCCAAGGCGACATCGTCAAATACTTCAAGAAACAGCGTGATATGTACAAGTACACGCATGACCAAACGGTCCGTTTGATGAACCAAGGTTATGTGGGTTCTGAGATTTCTGAAATTATCCAATTCCCAGAGGAAATCGACAAGACCTGGAGCAACCGCGGTTACTACGGCACCCTACGCCATAACAGCCGTGCGGTTTATCAACGTTACATGGGCTGGTACACCGGTAACCCATCGGATCTGAACAACCTGCCACCAACCAATGCTGCTGTGAAGTACGTTGAGTACATGGGCGGCGAACGCGAAGCGATCAAAAAAGCACAAGCCGACTTTGACGCGGGTAACTATCGCTGGGTCGCAGAAGTGATGAAACACGTGGTATTTGCTAATCCACAGAGCAAAAACGGTAAAGCACTCCTTGCTGATGCCTATGAGCAGTTGGGTTACCAAGCGGAATCTGGCCCTTGGCGTTCTGTCTACTTGCAAGGCGCTTACGAGCTGCGTAACGGCACACCAAGTGCGGGCGGTACCAACACTGCATCGCCAGATATTATCAAGAACATGCCACCAGAAATGCTGTTTGATTATCTCGCGGTACGTTTGTTACCAGAAAAAGCGGCTGGGAAGAACTACGCCATCAACATTAACTTCACTGACCTAGATGAGAAGTATACCTTGTACATTGAGAACTCTGTGCTCAATCACACTCATAAGCAAGCAGAGAAGCCGGATGTGGCGTTGACGCTGACCAAAGCGACACTGGATGACGTCCAATTGGGTAACATCACTCTTGAGCAAGCCATTGCTGATGGTTCTATCACGCTCGACGGTGACGGCGATGTGTTCAAAGACTTTGTCGGTATGCTTGATACCTTCAACTTCTGGTTCAACATTGTGACACCTTAAGGAGGCGTTATGATGAAACAGGTCGCGACTTTGCTCACCTGCTCAGTCATCACGCTGGCAAGCCCAATCAGTTGGGCTTGCTCTTACGATGGGTTGTTCAGCAACCCATTTAGTGAGAGCTATCCTGGGGCACTGGATGTCTCCATCGCCACGCAAAAAGCGTTACGTGCACAGTCTATCCAATTGCCTGAAAAGCTTGATGGCGCCCAAGGCCTAAGACGCGCCAGTTGGTGGCTCAATCTGATGGTCGACATCTACCCAGAGTTACCGTCTGGTACGTATGTGTATTTGGTCGACAGACAGTTGTGGTCGCAGCGCAGTGAGCAAAGCATGGTCGTCCATGTCACGCCACCACCGCAGGGTGTTAACGTTGTTCAGTTAAGCGAAGCCGCTTTGCATAACTTGATTTCTAACCAGATCTCGCTTGAGCAAGCGCGTGAATTAGGCTTGCTGACCGAAAGCTAAGCAACGCCCTATCAATAATAAAAAGCCACACCCTAGGGTGTGGCACAAACAAAAAGTAAGGCAGTGGATTATTCACTTTTTGCACTGACCAGTCGCCAATCCGGCAACCGAAATTCTTCAATTCATTTCAACTCGATTTTGCCTAGCGGGCTATTTCTGACCCTCTCAGCCATGGGCTTTACGTCCTAATCAATAGGTCTCAAATACACCCTGATTGTAGTCGCGCACTGCTTGTTCAATCTCTGCCATGCTGTTCATCACAAAGGGGCCATAATGCACGACCGGTTCATTGATGGGCTCACCGACAAACAACAAAACGCCAGACTCTTTGTTGGCGCTCAAGGGAGCCGACTCGCCAAGAGTCAACAGAGCCATTTCACCTTGGTATACGCGTTGGCCACCCAATTGGATCTCTCCTTGATAGACAAACAGCATCATATTGTGATGTGCCGGTGTACCAATGGTGACCTGCTGACCAGCTTGAGTGCGCCAGTCTGTCACGGACAGGGGTACACCCGTATCGGTCAGTGGCCCTTGCTGCACCTCATCGTCAATCTCAATCTCACCCGCTAAGATACGAAACAGACCTGAATCCTTGCCGACATACTCGGTTATGGTTTCTGGCTGAAAATCAAAGTACTTGGCAGGCTGCATTTTGTTTTTGGCGGGCTGGTTGATCCAGATTTGAAAACCATGCAGATCGCCCTCTTCCATAATTGGCATCTCACTGTGGATCACACCACGACCTGCGGCCATCCACTGAGCACCACCACTGCGTAGCTCGCCAACGTTGCCCATGTGATCACGGTGCTGGAAGTGCCCTTTCATCATATAAGTCAGCGTTTCAATCCCACGGTGCGGATGAGGTGGAAACCCACCGACATAATCGGCTTTTTGATCAGATTTCAGTTCATCCATCATCAAAAATGGAGAAAATGCCGTGTTGTTGAACCCAGCGACACGCTGAATTTTCACACCATCACCGTCAGAGGTGGCGTGGGCAGGGATCAGTTGACGAATTTGTCGTTGGGTGGTCATCACAGGTCTCCTGTTAGGCGATGAAAACAGTCTATCGCCTCTTATCAATAAAGAAGACTCGGTCAGGTTGAGCTAGATATTCGAAATTTTTGAATAATGAGAGACCTCTCGCCACTGGCATCGCAATAAGTCGTTACTATCCAGCCAGTTAGCATAGGGAATAGGGAGCGCCGGATATGAGTCTTCGATTCTGCCCGCAATGTCAGTGTGAAACCGAGCACAAAGAG
This sequence comes from Vibrio sp. R11-SG3-ISO3-SZ, assembly GCF_059834345.1. NCBI lineage: Bacteria > Pseudomonadati > Pseudomonadota > Gammaproteobacteria > Vibrionales > Vibrionaceae > Vibrio > Vibrio sp. R11-SG3-ISO3-SZ. The sequence continues at coordinate 7,230 of NZ_JCBDGX010000051.1, read as the reverse complement.
TGCATCAAGCAAAAGCCCTCGCCGTATGGAAAAAGCCGAAAAGAAACCGTAAAAGCCTTTTTCTCTGGCTTTTTTAGCGGTATGGTCGTGGGCCCGGCGTTGGCCTCGTTAGAATTGATTGATCGCTACGAGGAGTGCCAAACGTGCGGGCATCTGACACTTGATAACCACGGAGAAGAATTTAAGTAGCCACAACAGCTTCAGCGCTGTCGGTTCACTGTATTGTCATGTTAGTTATATCCAATACCGTCACCTTGAGTGACTGGGAAATCCAATTAACCGCCATTCGCGCTCAAGGCTCTGGCGGCCAGAACGTGAATAAGGTGTCATCGGCCATTCACTTGCAGTTTGACATCCAACGCTCTACCTTGCCCGATGTCTACAAACAGCGTCTGTTGGCGCTTTCGGACTCTCGCATTTCAAAAGAGGGCGTGATTACCATTAAGGCGCAGCAGTATCGCACCCAAGAACAAAATCGTGAGGATGCCCTAACCCGCCTAGCCGACATGATCCGCAGCGCGATGGTGGTACAAAAGAAACGCCGCCCAACCAAACCGACCCGCGCCTCCAAAGAGCGCCGTCTGAAAGCCAAAGGCATCAAGGCCAGTACCAAGGCGCTACGCAGTAAACCCTCGTTCTAGCGCACCGTAACATCGCTTATACAAACGGTGACTCGGAGAAAGACAGGCCTACGGATCAAAAAAGCTCCACGCATGACATGGAGCTTAGATCTACCCAAGTCGGAGCAATACGCAATGCCGCTCGCTCACATCATCAGGTATGGGCGGCTTTATTTGTGAAGTTGTTGGAATAAATCGTCTTTCATTTGCGCGCGACGCACTTTGAGTGTGTGCATTTCTTCGTCGCTGATAGGAGAGTCTCGAAGTTCGAGGGTACGTATTTGTTTGTCGATGGCGTTGTATTCTTTCATCTGGTCGTTGAAGTTTAGGTCGGTTTCTGCGAGCGATAAAATGTCATCCTTATGCTCTGGAAACTCTTTGAGTAGAGAATGGTCTTCACCTAGCATATTTGCACCTCGTCCTGTCGGTTGTATTGTACATTTTTTAACCTTAGCACCTCTTACCGATCAGAAATGGGACATTCATCGATTTGTCAGGATCCGATCCATTATCACTCGGTGATAAACTCGGGTTTAACTGCAAGACGCCTTAGTAGAGTTGATGATCTCTCAGCGGCACCTCGAGTGCATTCGTCGATCCTTTCTCAGGTCCACCCACCATCTCATCATACGCACTCTCGTGTCTGAGAAGCTGCTGCGTCGCATTGAGTTTTCGACAGCGCTTTTGCATCTCCACTAATGAGTGTGTCACTAAGCGCTTGCCAGAATTGTCCATCACAGAGTATCGCTCGCCATCCACTTCGACACTGGCGTGATAAAGTGCCAGATCCAGTGAGTGAATAATCAGTTTATCGAGATAAAAAAATTGCTCCAACTTGCTCAATGGCATCTCCATGTCCACCTCTCTTACCGACTTTACTTTTATGCGATTAAACCAGTCTTTACGTCGGTCACGAGAAAAAGTTCAGCCTAGAAAAATTTAAAAAATAATCCTGATCGGTGCCAAACTGCACACGTATCAACCAGCGAATCCAACACAACACAGGGACATTCGTTATGATTCGCAAAACACTAATGACGTTCGTTATCGCTATGAGCAGCCTTTTGATGATGTCGACTGCAAACGCTAACCACCACGGCATGAAAAAAGACATTGTCGATGTCGCCGTAGAGAATGGTAGCTTCACCACATTGGTCGCCGCTGTCCAAGCAGCAGGACTGGTAGAGACATTGAAAGGGGACGGTCCTTTCACGGTACTTGCGCCCACCGACGATGCGTTCGCCAAACTGCCTGAAGGTACAGTAGAGATGCTCCTCAAGCCTGAGAACAAAGACAAACTCGTATCTATTTTGACCTACCACGTCATTCCAGCGAAAGCGATGGCTGCCGATGTCGTCAAAATGGATAAAGCCACCACCGTCCAAGGCCAAGATGTGATGATTAAAGTGATGGGCGACAAAGTGATGGTCAATAACGCTAACGTTGTCATGACTGACGTCAAGGCAAGCAACGGCGTCATTCATGTGATTGATACGGTCATTATGCCAAAATAGGTAACCAGCAGATTTTATTCAAAGCGGCGCTCTGCGCCGTTTTTTGTGCCTTTTGAATCACGTAGGCCACAGCTATATTCATCACTGCTGGTTGCTCATTTTGGAACAAACTGTCCATAATGATTGGGCGCCTCGGCTAATGCATCTAACACCGCCTTTGTGCACAATAGCACTGTCATCACTTACCTTCGGAGCACAATCATGAACGAACAAAAAGTTATTCTAATCACAGGCGCGACCGATGGTATTGGTCTATTGACTGCAAGCCAACTTGTAAAGCAAGGGCATCGCGTATTGGTTCATGGCCGCAACCCTGACAAGCTCGCCAAAGTGGTTGAAACGCTTAATCAAGAACATAACACCACACTCACAGCCTTTATCGCCGATCTTTCTGTCCTCAGCGATGTGCAGCGATTGATTGAACAAGTGAGCGCCACACTGGGAGAGACACCACTTGACGTGTTGATCAACAACGCAGGTATCTTCAACGCGCCAGCGGACAAAACGCCCGATGGCCTAGATATTCGCTTTGCCGTCAATACGGTCGCACCTTATCTGCTGACCCAAGGATTGTTGCCACTCATTCCTGCCCATGGGCGCGTAGTGAACCTCTCTTCTGCAGCGCAAGCCAGTGTGAGCATTGAAGCCCTGCAAGGAAAAGGTCACTTGTCTGACAGAGAGGCTTACGCGCAAAGCAAGCTAGCGATTACCATGTGGTCTCGCGCACTGGGTGAAGCACATCGACACTCGGGGCCAATGATTGTCTCGGTTAACCCGAAATCACTGCTCGGTAGCAAAATGGTCAAAGAGGCGTTTGGTATTGCAGGTGGCGATCTCTCCCTTGGCGCCGACATTCTCGTTAGCGCCAGCCTAGATGACGCCTTCAGAGGTGCAGGCGGACGCTACTACGACAACGATATTGAAGCCTTTGCGCAGCCTCATCCAGATGCACTAGATGATAGAAAGGTGCAGGCGGTGATCGATGCGATAGAAGGGATAGTCGAGCGTTAACAGTCACCCCTTACCAAGATACATCCCCTCAAAGCCTTCAATATGCTGCTCCCAAATCGGTGGCAGGCCGATAAAGGCTTTGACGGCTTGAATAAACTCGCGCACTAATACCGTTTGTTTGCGATGGGGATAGAGGGCATACAGCGCTGTGCCTTGGTTACATAGCCGGTAATCGGTCAGCAACGGGGTGAGGTTCATGGTTTCGACAGACTGGGTTAAGTTACTGGATGAGATCATCACGTAACCGAGCCCCGCTTGCACGGCATCGAGTAGAGTGCGGACGTCGTTAACCTTGTATCGCCCTTGCATTTTGTAACTGTGCAGATCGGAGGCGTCGGACATTGCCCCTAAGCGCACTGTGTCAATGGTCACTGAGCCGTTGCTGTAGACCACAGAAGGCAGGCGCACCAACTCTTGTGGTGAGCAAGGCTCGCCATGCTGGGCAATGAAGTCATGAGAGGCGAGGATCACCGGGCGAATCTCTGCGATTTTACTGGCGATCAAGCTTGAGTCTTGCAAGATTCCGAGACGAAATGCGACATCAAAATGCTCAGAGATAATGTCTGAGCGTTTGTCGTCCATCAGCAGCGTCACTTCCACCTCTGGGTAACGGCGCATGAACGCGTTGATCACCGGTTGCAAATATTGCTGACCAATGTGCAAAGGCGCCGTAATACGAATGCGTCCTTTGGGCTCAGCATGGTAGGTGTCGGCAATCAGTTTGACGTCTTCTACCGTTTTACGCAGATTATGCGCTTGCTCTAGGATCTCCTCCCCCGCCGGCGTCAACGAAAAGGAACGCGTGGAGCGATTGAGTAACTGCACACCGAGCTCACTCTCAAGCTTTTTAATTTGCTTGGAGAGCGAGGAGTTATCCATATTATGAAGCGCCGCCGCTTTGGTAAATGAGCCTTGCTGCACCACATCGATAAACAGCGCCAATTGATTGACCAGAGACATCCCCCCTCCTCTTGATGTTGAGTAAACTGATTGTTGGGTAAGCAAAGCCTACTCGGGTTTTGTGGCCTTGACCGAACGTTGCCAATGGACCAGCCATTTGTCGAGATGGTTAGCAAATTGCTGCCTATCCGCCTGACTAAGTGGCGGTGGCCCGCCCATCTGGACGCCGCTGCTGCGCATGGTGTCCATAAAATCGCGCATGTTCAAGCGCGCTTTAATGTTTTCTTTGCTGTACATTTCACCGCGCGAGTTGAGCGCCTGTGCGCCTTTAGTGATCACTTCGTCGGCCAAAGGGATGTCACTGGTGATGACCAAATCGCCCGCTTGGCAACGCTTAACAATCTCATTGTCTGCCACATCAAACCCTTGCTGAACTTGCAACATGTTCACCTTTGGTGACGCTGGCGTGCGTATAAACTGGTTCGCGACGAGCGTCACTTCGACGCCAGTGCGTTGCGACGCGCGGTAAAGCACATCGCGGATCACCACAGGACACGCATCCGCATCCACCCATATTTTCATCAAATTGATTGCCTCATTAATTTACGTTATCGCGAATAAAAAGTTATCGCGCGTTATTGGCGAAATTTAACGGCGGTACCGCTAACACTGACCATCATCATACTGCCGCCGCTGCCAATCACTTCGTAATCGATGTCGATACCGACAATACCATCGGCGCCCAGAGACTGCGCGTGTTGCTCCATCTCGGCAAAAGCGATTTCTCGAGCGCGGCCCATTTCTCGCTAGTAAGCACCAGAGCGACCGCCTACGACGTCTCGAATGGCACCAAACATATCTTTGAAGATGTTGGCACCTAATATTGCCTCTCCGACCACAACGCCAAGATAGGCGTCAACAGGTTTGCCCTCGACCACTGAGGTAGTAGTTTTGATCATACGGTTCTCCTTACCTTGCTTAAGTGCCCTTCGCTGACATCAATGGCGCTGCCGCCTAAAGTGTCAAACAGGGTTTGATAAATTCAATGAACGCCGAAATGCGCTTGGCGACGTGGGAAGATTTGTAATACACCGCGTTGACCTGCTCGCGCGCGGTATTTTCCACTCGCCATTCCTCCAACAAAGACACCAAGGCGCCATTCGCCAAATCTTGATTGACCATAAAACCGGAGAGACACGCAATGCCATTCCCCGCGAGTACCAACTGACGCACCGTCTCTCCGTTCGCACTACGAAGCGTCGGCGCGATGGGCTCTAGTCCTTTCAGTGGCCAATGGTTGAGCACTTTCGGCGCCGTAAAACCAATGATCTGGTGAGAGGATAAGTGTGAGACGCGAGTGGGCGTGCCATAACGCGCGAGATAATCTGGCGAAGCGACTATATAGAGTCGGCTTTTGCCGAGCGGACTGGCGTGTAAAGTGGAGTCTTTAAGGTGGCCGATACGAATCGCAACGTCCGTGCGTTTTTCCAGTAAGTCGACATAACCTTCATTGGACGTCAGTTCGAGCTCGATATCGGGATACGCGACTTTAAACGATTGAATCAACGGCACAAGTTGGTGGAAAACGAACGGGCTGGCCGCATCAACGCGTAGTGGCCCTTTGGGCAACTCACCACGAGACATCAAATCCGCTTCGGCTTGACCAATCAGCTGTAACCCTTGGCGAACCGAATCGACGAACAGTTTGCCTTCTACCGTAAGCTCAACACGGCGCGTCGTGCGATTAAGGATGGACACACCAAGTTGCTGCTCGATCTTGCTCACCGCACGAGAGACACGCGCCACTTGGATGTTGAGCGCGTCAGCCGCCGCTGAAAAACCGCCGCTATCGACGACACTGAGCAATATTTGTAAATCATCGGAGCGTGTCAGCATGTCAGACCTAAAGTGGTGACTACGAATGCCCAGAGTATAGCGAAGTCCGCGCTGGCTTTACACTGTAAACCCACCACGAACTTGACACGTAGAACGCTAGTCCACCCGCGTGAGCGCAATCAAAATCGCACTTTCAGGATCCAATATCGGCATGGCTAAGCCCACTTGATGTAACCATGCGCCAGACAGGGTACAACCTTGTGCTGTCCAAGGGGGCTGACGGCACACCATGGTGTCAAAGTTGAGGGGCTTATCAAGCAAGCTGACATGGTATTGAGCACTGTCGTCCAGCCCTGCAAATCTTAATTGGCCGCTCAGTGCATAAGTAGGCATAGCCAGTTGCGCCACTACGGCCACCGCTTGCGATTGATCGTCTGCAACAACGCAGTAGGCTTGGTGCGCACTATCTTCGGTGGGTAAACGCCAGTTAACGCCATGGTGAAGCAGCGGACGAAGCTGCTTATGCAGCGCCACATAACGGGCAAATCCCGCTTTCTCTTGCTCAGATTCAGAGACGGGATCAAGCTCTATCCCCATGTGACCAAACAGCGCGGTGAGGCCGCGGAACTCGATACTGTGCCTGCGGCGGGTACTGTGACAGTGGCCAGAGCCAATATGGCTGCCCATCACTTCTGGCGGGAACAACAAGCTCATGCCGCGTTGAATGGTTTGTCGCTCGAGCGCGTCGTTGTTGTCAGACGTCCAGAATCGATGGGTGCGCTTGAGCACTTCAAAATCAATCCGCCCACCGCCTGCAGCACAAGATTCGATCTCCACCTGCGGGTGGGCGGCGCGCACTTTATCGACCAGTTGGTAGTAACGCTCGACCTGCTTATGCCCAGCGGCGCGGTCGTGATGAGCCGGTTGGACCACTTCTCGGTTCATGTCCCATTTGATGTAGGCAATCGCATAGTTGGAGAGAAAATGATCCAAACGCTCAAATAGGTAATCAAACGCCTCAGGGTTTTGTAAATCAATCACATATTGATGACGGCCGGTGGGCTGATGATAGCCCTCCACCGCCAGTAACCACTCGGGGTGGCGACGATAGAGATCCGAGTCTTTGTTGATCATTTCAGGTTCAAACCAAAGACCAAACTCCATGCCTAGTTCGTTGACGTGGTTGACGATGTCCGTCAGCCCTTCGGGGTATTTACGCTCATCCAACACCCAATCGCCTAATGCGGCTTTGTCGTTGTTGCGCCCTTTGAACCAACCATCGTCAATAATGAAACGCTCAACGCCCATACGTGCCGCTTCAGTGGCCATCTGTTTGATGTATTGGGGGT
>NZ_JCBDGX010000050.1:0-60706 GCF_059834345.1 Vibrio sp. R11-SG3-ISO3-SZ | reverse complement strand
TTGCTAAGGTTAATCACTACTCAACAGGTGGCATGAACAGCACCTCGCGGCCTCGTCCCAATTCATCCCCAGGGATAGGCAGTACCTTGATGCCGGCTTTGTCGTATTTTTCATTGGTGTAGGTGTTGCCCTCATAGCCAATCACGACGCCCGGTTTGACGGTCAATACGTTGTTGGCGTCGTTCCACTGCTCACGCTCAGCGTTGAAATTATCGCCGCCCGTGGTGATGAGGTTGAGCTGGCCAACGCCGAGCGCTCTTTCAATCGCCGAGACAAAGTAACCTTCCTCTTTGACACGCACCGCGCCAGACTCGTCACCCGTCAAGCTCCAACATTTGACGTCTTTGCGCACCACTTCTGGGTAGACGGAGAAGGTGTCTTCGCGCATGTGGGTCATCACGGTGTCCAAATGCATGCAAGAACGATGTTTAGGCAGCTCCATCGCAATCACTTGTTTGGCTTGGCCGTGTTTAAATAGGCCAGCGGCGAGGTGTTCCACCCCTTGCGGTGTGGTGCGTTCGGACATACCAATCAAGACGCTGCCACGGCCAATGACCAATACGTCACCGCCCTCAATGGTTGAGTTGTCGTACAGCGCCTCTTCATCACCAAAGTATTTGATGAAGTCTTGCCCTGCGAAGGTTGGGTGCCAGCGGTAAATGGCGCGCACGTGGTTGGTTTCACGTTGGCGGGCCGGCTTCGCCATCGGGTTGATGGAGACGCCACCGTAGACCCAGCAGGAGGTATCACGGGTAAAGAGGTGATTTGGCAGCGGCTCGATAATAAAATCGGTCGGTGCATGCAGCGCTTGCATCATCGAGGAAGAGCGCATAGGCATTTCCGCGTAGGAGAGGCCACCGGTGAGGATCTTGGCCAATTCAAGATTGGGCAAGTCGCCCAGATAGCAGCGCACGTCGTTGGCAAAGGTTCGGCCTAAGCGGTAGTCAGATACCTGACGATTGAGTAGCCACTCCTTGGCTTCTGGTACTGCCAGCGTCTCTGCCAGCAGGTCGGTCAATAGCAGCACTTCCACCCCTTGATCGCGCAGCGTCTGGGTAAACACATCGTGTTCATCACCGGCACGTTCGACCGCTAACACGTCGTCAAACAGTAGCTCGTGGCAGTTCGAGGGGGTTAAGTGGGTGAGAGCACGACGCGGGCGGTGAACCAACACGCGACGTAATTGACCGATTTCAGAACCTACGTATAACTTACTCATAATCGTATCTCTCTATTTATTTTTTTATTTAATGTATCTGTGACAAATTAAATAAGGGTGTAGGGATTATTTGAGAGTGAATTTAATTATTCACTTTGTTGTTCTGATATTCATATTACGCCCTAGAGAGGAGGATTCTCTGCGCTCAGTCACACTTCATTTTTTCTTGCAGCCCTTGCTAGATCTAGGGTTTTAACAATATCCATGCAGTTGTTACCAAGCTGTGATGATGTTGGTTTTTCGCTCTGTAAGGATTTTTATTCACCGAATGACAGTAAAATAGTGCGGTAAGAGTCAATCATGGTAAAGAGAGGGAATTGTATTCATGTCGATATTTATAATGGATAGAATGAGCGTGCGGTTTTATGCGTTGTTTTTATTTATATAGTGACTTTGTTTCGCTTTTGACGGCATTTGTTAATAAACGAATGTGTTAATTTGTCTAGGCGATCACGCTTGTTTTTGTGTTTATTCACAAAAGTGTGGGTTTTATTTTTGGATAAGAAAAAGTAACCCAGTCTATAAAACAGGATTATCCAAATGGAATAAAAATTGAAACGTAAAGATAAAGAAAGTGCAGATAGAGAAAGAGTAGATAAATAAAGTGCAGACAAAGAAAAAGCCACACACGTGGCTTTTCTTGATTGAGTCTTGCAAGCAGGGAGAGAGCAGGACAACCGTTTCGTTATCCTGCTTAACGGCGCTTTTGCGTGAGCAGTTACAGTAGCGCACCTAGGCTTAACGCCAACACACAGAACAGAGTCAAGATAGCGAGCAGCGGCGCGACCCATTTCACCCAGCGCACATAAGGCACGCGGGCGATCGCAAGGCCACCCATCACCACGGCTGAGGTTGGCGTGATGAGGTTCACCAGCCCTGATGCTGATTGGTATGCGGTGATAACCAAATCACGACCGACGCCGGCAAAGTCGGCCAATGGCGCCATAATCGGCATGGTGAGTACGGCAAGACCAGAGGTGGACGGCACCAAGAACGAGAGCAAAATCTCTAGGAAGAACATCACGTTAATAAAGACGACAGAGGAGAGCCCAGTCACCATCTGCTCCGCTGAGTACAAGATGGTATCGGTGATCATGCCGCGATCCATCACGACCACAATACCGCGCGCAATACCGATGATGAGAGCAACGCCAAGTAGGTCGCGGGCGCCATCAATAAAGCTGGTGGTGAACTCCTCTTCGCTCATACGTGCCACGATACCGACAATGATGGTAGCGGCCAGGAACATGGCTGAAATTTCCGCCATCCACCAACCGGCAATGGAGACACCGTAAATCATGACCGCGAACGAGAGGCCAAAGATGGTCAGAATCGCTTTGCGTGTAGTGGTGAACTCAAGGCCTTGCTCGGATTGGTTGCCCAAGAAGTGCGCTTTGTTCTCTTCATACTTATCAAACACAATCGATTTGGATTGGTCTTGGCGCACCATGCGTGCATAGCGCATCACATAGGCGACACAGATTGCCCAGCCAATCACCAACATGATGGCGCGTAGCATGATGCCATCGGTGAACGGAATGCCAGAGGCGTTGGCGGCAATCACAGTGGCGAACGGGTTGATGGTTGAACCCAAACAGCCAATCCCGGCGCCGAGCAACACGGTCGCGGCGGCGACCACAGGGTCAAAACGTGCGGCCATCATCACGGGCACAAGTAAGGTATAGAAAGGCAAGGACTCTTCCGCCATCCCATACACAGTGCCGCCCGCGGCAAACAGTGCCATCAAGATGGGGATCATCATCTCTTCGCGTCCTTCAAGGCGGTGAGTGACGCGCTCTATCCCAGCATCAATCGCGCCGGTTTTTGTCACTAGGCCCAAGAAACCGCCGATGACGAGGATAAACAGCGACACATCAATCGCTGCCGCTTCGTAGCTGTTGTGGTCGTAAAAGCCATCAATCGGCGCAAGCAAGACATCAATCACCCCTTGTGGATTGCCTTCCACAGGCTGATAAGTGCCCGTCACGGGCACTTCACGGCCAAGGTCTTCATTCATGGCGCGGTCATATTGGCCAGCGGGGATAATCCATGTCAACATGGCCACAAGGGCAATTAGGACAAATAAAATGGTGTAGGCGGAAGGGAATTTAAAGTTGGCAAAAAAGCCGCGTTTTTTCTCTTCGCTGTTTTTATGTTCTCTAGGGACAGTTTGAGTGGTCATGATGATCTCCTTACTTGTATTGCAAAGGGTGAATACAAGTGAATCTGTGACAATAGATAGCGTTAATATTGATAGGCATGATCGAATTTAGAACTAGTGTAAATTTCGTCTCAAAGATTAACCTTGGAGCGGGTCACAAATTACTGCCCTATATTCTTTGCCAAAATTTGCATGGAAAAATCGCTAGGGTATTCAAGTGAAATAGTTGGATTTCTATGCTGGTTTTTGGTTTTTTTTAGAAAGAGTGAATGGATTTAATAGCGGCATAAATAAACGCTGGGAATTTTATTCAATCGATTTGGTTAACGAGAAGGTTTTATTAATTAACGCTATTTTGATGTCAATCAAAAACCGTCTGTGATCTGTGATTTTTTATTCAGTGCAAAATAAAAGGGAGCACTCGGCTCCCTTTGTATCGAATTATTTTTATGACGTCTTATTGAGACTAGATCAGCAGACCGCCAAAGGTAAAGCCAAGTGCCACCGCCGAGGCAATGGTCACCACACCAGGAATAAAGAACGGGTGGTTAAACACGTATTGGCCGATGCGCGTTGAGCCAGTGTCGTCCATCTCAACCGCGGCCAACAGCGTTGGGTAGGTCGGTAGTACAAACAGGGCACTGACGGCAGCAAAGGACGCAACGGCAGTCAGCGGCGCGACACCAATCGCTAGCGCGGCAGGCATAAGCGCCACTGTGGTCGCGCCTTGTGAGTAAAGGAGCATAGAGGCAAAAAACAGCACCATCGCCAACATCCAAGGGTGATCAGACAAGAGATCGCCTGCCAGCTCTTTGATTTCTGCCACGTGCGCATTAACGAACGTTGAACCAAGCCATGCAACACCCAGCACGCAGACACACGCCGTCATACCTGAGCGGAAGGTCGCGGCTGATGGGATTTTCGCTGCATCGATTTTGGTCACCAGCACAATGGCTGCTGCTGCCGCGAGCATCACGGTCATGATGGCTTCGTTACGGCCAAGCGCAGGGTCTTTAATTAGGCCGACTGATCCTGAAATCGCCGCTGCGTAGCAGACAACAAAACCAATCGCCGCCAAGAAAATGTAGGTCGCGGTTTTCGCTGTTGGCAGGATCTCGCGTTGTGTGTCGCTGCTCAATTTGATCAACCCTTTTTCCAAACGCTCTTGGTAGATAGGATCGTCTTTAAGCTCTTTACCCATGAAGTTGGCGACAAACGCACCAATCATACAAGCAATAAAGGTGGTCGGAATGCAGACCGCCAGTAGCGTGAGGTAGTCCACGCCCATTGGCGCCAACATCGCCGCAAACGCCACGACCGCCGCTGAGATTGGCGATGCGGTAATCGCAATTTGCGAGGCTACGACAGCAATCGACAGCGGACGAGAAGGACGCACGCCTTGGCCTTTTGCCACTTCAGCAATCACAGGCAAGGTTGAGAACGCCGTATGGCCAGTCCCCGCCATCAAGGTCATTAAGAAGGTGACGATCGGTGCGTAAAAAGTGATTCGTTCAGGGTGTTTGCGCAAAAAGTTTTCCGCTACTTGAACCAGCCAGTCCATACCACCGGCCACTTGCATGGCGGCAATCGCGGTAATCACTGACATAATGATTAAGATAACGTCAACAGGAATGAACGCCTGACTGGTGGGCACGCCCAACACCAAAGACAGGGCAATCACACCCGCACCACCGGCAAGGCCGATGCCAATCCCGCCGATTCTTGCTCCCAAGTAAATGAAGAGCAGAACAACAATGAGCTCCACTGCGACCATAGCTATATCCTCGTATAATGTTTAACGTTTGATTTTGATTATCTAATGCTTCGCGCTGCTGAGAGTCGGCCAGCGGCATGAAGGTTTAGATAATCACTGCGTGTTGTTTACCTTGTGTGAGAGTAATCCATAGGAAAAGTGTGGTTACCGGATGCGTGCCTAAAAAAGGGCCCGCAGGCCCTATTTTTGCGCTTACTCGTAGCGCTTGGCTTTATACGTTGGACGCATGAAGTTTTCAACCGAAAGAATGTCATCGAGCTCTTCTGGCGTCAGCAATCCACGCTCTAGCACCACCTCACGTACGCTCTTACCGGTTTCAGCACAAATCTTACCGACGATGTCGCCTTCGTGGTGTCCGATGTATGGGTTGAGGTAAGTGACGATACCAATCGAGTTGTAGACGTAGTTTTCGCACACTTCTTTATTGACGGTAATGCCGTCGATGCATTTGTCGCGCAAGTTCACGCACGCGTTAGACAGAATCGAAATCGACTCAAACATGCTTTGGGCAATCACTGGCTCCATCACGTTAAGCTGCAATTGACCGCCTTCTGCCGCGAAAGAGATGGTGTTGTCGTTACCCAATACTTTGAAGCAGACTTGGTTAACCACTTCAGGCACCACAGGGTTGACCTTAGCAGGCATGATGGAAGAGCCCGCTTGCAGCTGTGGCAGGTTTAACTCGTTCAAACCCGCGCGAGGACCAGAAGAGAGCAAGCGCAAGTCGTTACAGATTTTAGATAGCTTCACCGCTAGGCGTTTGAGCGCGCCGTGCGTCATCACGTAGGCGCCGCAGTCTGAGGTGGCTTCAATCAAATCTTCCGCAGGGACCACATCAAGACCAGTCACTTGTGCTAAGTGTTTGACTGCCGCTGCTTGATAGCCCGGCGCCGCGTTGAGACCAGTACCGATGGCCGTTGCGCCTAGGTTCACTTCGAGCAGAAGCTTTGAGGTGTACTCAAGCGCGCGGATCTCTTCGTTGAGTGTCACCGCCCAAGCGTGGAACTCTTGACCGACCGTCATTGGCACCGCGTCTTGCAGCTGAGTGCGGCCCATCTTGAGGATATCTTTGAACTCTTGGCTCTTAAGCTCGAACGCACCTTTGAGGTATTCAATCGATTCAATCAGTTTGTGCACGCTGTTGTACACCGCAATGCGAAAACCGGTTGGGTAGGCACAGTTGGTCGACTGGCTCTTGTTGACGTGGTCATTTGGGTTGATGAAGTCATACTCGCCTTTTTCCTTGCCCATTAATTCGAGGGCGATATTGGCGATCACTTCGTTGGTGTTCATGTTGACCGACGTGCCCGCGCCACCTTGGTAGACGTCTGATGGGAATTGGTCCATGCACTTGCCGGTTTCTAGAATCAAATCACACGCTTGGATAATATAATTCGCCACATCCTTTGGAATTACACCCAGCTCTTTATTGGCCAGCGCCGCGGCTTTTTTGGTCATCACCATACCGCGGACAAAATCCGGCACGTCGGAGATGGTCATGTTGGAGATGTTGAAGTTTTCAATCGCACGTAGGGTGTGGATGCCGTAGTAAGCGTCGGCAGGGACGTGACGCTCACCCAATAAATCTTCTTCAAGACGTGTTGCAGGGGAAAGTGCCTTAGTGGCATCGGTTAGGGTAGCCATACAGGATCCTTAGAGTATTATTCTGATAATAAAGTTAAATGCTAGCCATTCTGTAGTCTAAGAATCCATTCATCAGAATTTTGGGCTATAAATCCGTCCTGACTTATGTGGCACATCATACTGCACCTAGCGCATAAAAATAGTAACTTGATCACCTTTTTTGTATTTATTTACTGAAAGTTTCATCGTGAGAGGTAAACACTTTTTTACCGCTTAAATTTGTGCCTGTGCAGGCTTTGCGCGTACACTGAGGGCAACAAAGGAGGGCGTGTGTTTCCTATCTTACTCTTACTATTTATCATCGTACCTATTATTGAAATCGGCCTGTTTATCCAAGTGGGTGGGTTTCTTGGTTTATGGCCGACCATCGGTCTGGTGCTGGTCACCGCGTTTGTCGGCGCTTCTTTAGTGCGTAGCCAAGGCGTTGCGACGTTACTGTCGGTGCAGCAACGCCTGGCACAAGGCGAGCTCCCCGCGCAGCAGATCATGGAAGGCGTGATGCTGGCGGTGGCGGGTGTCTTACTGCTCACTCCCGGTTTTTTAACCGACGCGTTAGGCATGTTGGTGTTACTGCCAGCGCCCCGTGCCATGATCGCCAAAACGCTGATGAGCAAAATGGTGATTCGATCAGTGGGTGGGCAGAGTGGCTTTGGTCATGATCCATTCTCTCATGATCCCTTTTCTCACTCTCATCAAGATCCTTCTCATCAAGACCCTTTCCATCGTGACGGCGCCTCGCCGTTTGAGTCTGACTCGACGCAGGGGAAGACGTTTGAAGGCGAATACGAACGCAAAGACGATGAGAATGACAAGCCGAAATTAAAGTAACTCCGCATAGACGAGTTGAACCTCTGGCCAGCGTTTGCTGGCCTTAATTTTGCGCTTTTCCCTTGCCTTTCTGGCATGGTGTTGCACAATACCGCCCCAGTGAAAACCAACCTGTGTGTCATCGTCACTCATGCTACTGATCATCGACAATTACGACTCGTTTACCTACAACCTCTACCAATACTTTTGTGAGTTGGGCTGCGAGGTGTTGGTGCGCCGTAATGATGAGATCACGCTTGAGGAGATTGAGGCGCTGTCGCCAAGCCATTTGGTGATTTCGCCTGGGCCATGTACGCCCAATGAAGCGGGGATTTCCCTAGCGGCCATTCGCCACTTTGCCGGTAAGCTGCCGATTCTCGGTGTCTGTTTGGGGCATCAAGCGATTGCCCAAGCCTTTGGCGCCAACGTCGTACGGGCGCGTCAAGTGATGCACGGTAAAACCTCCCCCATTATCCATACGGGTAAGAGCGTCTTTAAAGGGCTCAATAACCCCCTAACGGTGACGCGTTACCATTCGCTGGTGGTCGAGGCAAACAGCCTGCCGAGTGAGTTTGAGCTCACGGCTTGGACGACACTCGCCGATGGCAGCATGGATGAGATCATGGGCTATCAACACCGCACTCTACCGATTGACGCGGTGCAGTTTCACCCGGAATCGATCAAAACCGAGCAAGGACATCAATTGCTGGCGAATTTCCTGACGCGCATGGTTTAACGCGCATGATTGAATGCGCATAGTTTAAAACCGTCTTCAAATCGGTCAGCAAGCCGCGTGCAACGTTTGTCTCTTTCCCCTGTGCTGAAAACCGCACTCAGATCACTTTTCTTAACATTTCTTTCATAACTTGCCGTTTGCATAGCGAGTGAAAAACTATTCGCTAGCCAAGTGGCGCTCTGGGCTCACGCCTTGTTGCGTCTGGGTTAAACCCCTGCTTATCTTTGTTATAAGAATAAATTGCTTCATAAAAGGGGTGGCATCGTGCATAAATACTCAAGCTCAATAGGGTTTTGCCTCCTATGGTGCCTCTAAAAAGAATAAATCACTATTGAAATGGTTAATTAATTGTAAATACAATGCTGTGATGGCTGATATGCAAAACATTCTGTTTTCTGTCTCTGTTGGTAACGTGATAAGCGAACGTCGTGAACGACACCAATGAACGAAGAGACGTTTAATGAAGAGATATCGAGCAACAGCGATCCAGTGAGCAGTATCGAGAGGGAAAGACGATGACAACTGAAATGAACGTAGAACGCGGCCTGTTTGATGAGGTGATGGTGCCTTGTTACAACCCAATGGAGATGATCCCAGTGAAAGGCGAGGGTGCTCGCGTATGGGATCAGCAAGGTAATGAGTATATCGACTTTGCAGGGGGGATTGCCGTGAGCTGCTTGGGGCATTGTCACCCTGCGATGGTGAAGGCGCTGACCGAGCAAGGTCAAAAATTGTGGCACCTGAGCAACGTGATGACCAATGAGCCGGCGTTGCGTTTGGCGAAAAAGCTGACCCAAGTGAGCTTTGCCGAGAAAGTCTTCTTTGCTAACTCAGGCGCAGAAGCCAATGAAGCGGCGCTCAAACTGGCGCGCCGCGTGGCAGCCGACAAGTTTGGCCCTGAAAAGTCGGAAATCATTGCTTTTAAACAAGGCTTCCACGGCCGAACCTTCTTTACGGTAACGGTCGGCGGTCAAGCAGCTTACTCTGATGGCTTTGGCCCGAAACCGGGCGATGTCACGCACTTGCCTTACAACGATGTCGAAGCACTGAAAGCGCACATCTCAGATCGCACCTGCGCCATCATGATGGAGCCGCTGCAAGGCGAAGGCGGGATTATCTCACCAACGGACGAGTTTGTTGCGACTGTGCGCGAGCTGTGTGACAAGCACAATGCGCTGCTGATCTTCGATGAAGTGCAAACCGGCAACGGCCGTACTGGCAACTTTTACGCCTACCAAGGTTTGGGTGTGACGCCTGATATTTTGAGCACAGCGAAATCACTCGGTGGCGGTTTCCCGATTGGGGCAATGCTGACCACCAATGCGCTCGCGGAGCACATGAAAGTGGGCACGCACGGTTCGACTTACGGCGGTAACCCGCTAGCGTGTGCGGTTGCTGAGGCCGTGGTTGATATCGTTAGCCAACCAGACACATTGGCGGGCGTTGCTGAGCGTGAAGCCCTGTTCCGTGATGGTCTGAACAAAATCAATGCCAAGTACCACCTGTTCGACGAAATTCGCGGTAAAGGCCTACTGCTTGGCGCTGCACTGAATGAGCAGTGGCAAGGCCGCGCTCGTGATGTTCTGGTCGCCGCAGGTAAAGAAGGCCTGATGGTACTGGTTGCCGGCGCCAATGTCGTGCGCTTCACGCCATCACTGGTGATCAGCAAAGAAGAGATCGAACAAGGTCTCGCTCGTTTAGATAAAGCCATCGCAAGTTTGGTTTAGGTTTTGTGAGTGCCTAGTTTCTAGTTCCTAGTGCCTAGAGTGAGGATTTCCTTTCTCTAGGAACTCGCCTCTAGGAACTAGGCACTTAAATAGCATCAGGAGGGAGTATCGATGCTGGTTGTTCGCCCTATTTCTATTTCGGACTATGACGCGTTGCACACATGTGCGGTGGAGTCTGGTCACGGATTTACTTCTCTACCCGTCAACGAAGAGCTGTTGACGAACCGCATTACCCATTCCGAATACAGCTTCGGCAAAGCCAATGTGACCGAGCCCGGTGACGAAGGCTATTTGATGGTTGGGTTTGACAGCGAGACGGGGGAAGTGGCCGGGTGTACCGGAATCGAAGCCTCGATTGGCTGGGATGTCCCGTTTTACTCGTACCACATTAGCACCATTGTTCACTCATCCCCCAAACTGGGCGTGAATAACGTGGTGAAACTGCTCACGTTTGGCAACAACTACACCGGATGCAGTGAGATTTGTACGCTATTCCTCAGACCCAGTTTCCGTGGCGGGCTCAATGGTCGTTTGATGTCGAAGTGTCGTTTTTTGATGATGGCCGAGCATCCGCATCGCTTCTCGACAACGGTGTTTGCCGAGATGCGCGGTGTCTCTGATGAGAACGGCAACTCGCCATTTTGGCAATGGCTACAAGAGCACTTCTTCTCGATTGATTTCACTATGGCGGATTATCTTACCGGGATCGGTAAAAAAGGTTTCATTGCCGATTTGATGCCTAAGCTGCCGATTTACATCAACTTGCTCAGTAAAGAGGCACAAGCGGTGATCGGCCAAGTGCACGAGAACACCAAGCCGGCGCTGCGCCTTCTAGAGAAAGAGGGTTTCACCTGTCGTAACTACGTCGACATTTTTGACGGCGGCCCAACGGTTGAGTGTGAGGTGCGCAATATTGAGTCGGTGCGAGAATCGTTTCGAGCCAAAGTGAGCATCTCTGAACACGCCAGTTCTCAGGATTACCTGATTGCTAACACCTCATTTGAGAACTTCAGAGCCACCGCCGCCAAAGCGGCGTACGACAAAGAGTCGGGTTCGGTCATCCTAGCGCCAGAGGTGGCGAACGCGCTGCAAGTCGGCGATGGTGACTACGTGCGCATGCTGGCTCAGTAATAGTCAGCCCAGCGATAGTCAGCCCAGTACTGGCAGTAGAATTGGACAAGGAAAACAACATGACTCATTGGATTGCAGGAGAGTGGCTGGCCGGACAAGGCGAGCCGATGAATTCAACCAGCCCGTACAATGACGAGGTCATTTGGCAGGGTGACAGCGCGTCTAGCGCGCAAGTCGAAGCGGCGGTCAGCGCGGCGAGAAACGCCTTTCAGACATGGAAAAAACTCAGCTTTGCGCAGCGCGAAGCCATCGTGCTGGCGTTTGCTGAAAAAGTGAAAGAGAGCAGCGAGCAGATAGCCGAAGTGATTGCTAAAGAGACCGGCAAGCCGTTGTGGGAAACGCGCACAGAAGCCGCGGCCATGGCGGGCAAGATTGCCATCTCTATTCGCGCTTATCATGATCGCACAGGCGAAAGTACCCGTGAAGCGGCGGGTAACCAAATTGTACTGCGCCATCGCCCGTTGGGTGTGATGGCGGTGTTTGGCCCGTATAACTTCCCGTGTCATTTGCCCAATGGTCACATTGTCCCAGCGCTGCTGGCGGGCAACACCGTGGTGTTCAAGCCGTCAGAGCAAACGCCGCTGACCGGTGAGCTAGCGATGAAGCTGTGGCAACAAGCGGGATTGCCTGCGGGCGTGATCAACTTAGTCCAAGGGGGCAAAGAGACGGGCATTGCGCTAGCAGAGTCGAAAGGCATTGATGGCCTGCTGTTTACTGGTAGCGCCAATACAGGTCACCTGCTGCATCGCCAATTTGCCGGTCAGCCAGACAAGATGCTGGCACTGGAGATGGGCGGCAACAACCCTATGGTCATCAGTGAGCACTATGGTGAGCTGGACGCGACGGTCTACACCATTTTGCAATCGGCCTTTATCAGTGCCGGGCAGCGTTGCACCTGTGCGCGACGTCTCTATGTGCCTGTGGGCGACAAAGGCGATGCCTTGGTCAATCGCTTGGTTGAGGCCACACGCAAGCTGCGCGTCGATCAGCCGTTTGCAGAGCCAGCGCCTTTTATGGGCCCACAAATTTCGAAAGCTGCGGCACACTTTATCCTCAACGCACAGGCGAACTTGCAGAGCCTTGGTGGTGTGAGCTTGGTGGAAGCGAAAGCGGGCGAGGCGGCGTTTGTCACTCCGGGGATTATTGATGTCACGGCCATCGAAGCGCTGCCAGATGAAGAGTATTTTGGCCCGCTGCTGCAAGTGGTGCGTTATCAAGGTCTTGAGCGCGCCGTTGAGCTGGCCAATGACACCCGCTTTGGTCTCTCTGCTGGGCTGGTGTCCACCGATGATGATGAGTGGGCCTACTTTGTTGACCACATTCGTGCAGGGATCGTCAATCGCAACCGCCAATTAACTGGGGCAAGTGGCGATGCGCCGTTTGGCGGACCGGGCGCCTCGGGCAACCTTCGCCCAAGTGCTTACTACGCTGCGGATTATTGCGCTTACCCTATGGCGTCGATGGAAGGCGAGCACACCTTGCTGCCTGAGACGTTAAGCCCGGGTGTAGAACTGTAAGACGCACCTTGGGCTCGCTTGGAGCCCAAGGTGTTCGATTCATTGCTAGGTTTGTGATTAAGCCATTCTTTTAAAGAACCAGCTTTACGATTCAGCTTCACGATTAACATGGAGACGTTATGACGCCTGCTCAACTGTTCGATTTACTGTGGCAAGACTATATTTCCCGTCTATGTCCTCAAGCGGCCAAGGTTCATCAGCTTTTAGAAGAAGATGAGCCGCTGATCAATGACCATATTGCGCTGCGCACCTTTAACATTGCGCCGCTCGGTATCGAGACATTGGCTGCGCCATTTATTGCGCTAGGTTACCAAGCGTGCGGTGACTACCTGTTTGAGAGCAAACACTTGGTCGCCAAGCACTACGAGCACGCCGATCCGACGTTGCCAAAAGTGTTCATCAGTGAGCTGAAAGTCGAAGAGTGCTCAGCGCCGCTGCAACGCATTGTCAGCAAGCTGGTGGCACAAGTGGAGGCATCCGCACTGCAAAGCCATGAGTTTTTGTATGCGGGCCGTTTGTGGGATCTCAGCTATGAAGATTTTCAAACCCTCGCCCAAGAGAGTGAGTACGCAGCATGGCTTGCGGCGCACGGCTATGGGGCCAACCATTTCACCGTAAGCGTTAATCAGCTCAAGGCATTTGACGAGGTCGCGGCGGTGAATGAGCACCTGCGCCAAGCGGGCTTTGTCATCAATGAGTCGGGTGGCGAAGTGAAAGGCTCACCAGAGGTATTGCTTGAGCAATCGTCCACCATGGCAGACAAAGTCGAGGTGAGCTTTAGTGACGGTACGCAAGTGATCCCAGGCGGCTTCTACGAATTCGCCAAACGCTATCCGATGAGTAATGGTGAGCTCTACCCAGGGTTTGTCGCGGCGTCAGCGGATAAGATATTTGAGAGTACGAATGGGTAGGGAGTGCCTAGTTCCTAGTTGCTAGAGGGGCTGGTGAAATGGGTGATGGGAACTGGGTACTGGTAAATAAAAAGCCACCGCTGGTAGACAGGGTGGCTTTCTTAATCTTTAAAGGTTTTCTCTAGGAACTAGCCACTAGGAACTCGCCTCTAATGCCCTATCGCGTGCCGTAGACGACGATGGTTTTACCGTGGGCGGAGATCAGGTTTTGCTCTTCAAGCATCTTCAAGATACGGCCAACGGTCTCACGTGAACAGCCGACAATCTGACCGATCTCTTGACGCGTGATCTTGATTTGCATGCCGTCTGGGTGCGTCATGGCATCTGGCTGTTTCGCTAGGTTAAGTAGCGTCTGCGCGATGCGGCCTGTCACGTCTAGGAAGGCGAGGTCACCGACTTTTTGGCTCGTCACTTGTAGGCGGCTTGCCATTTGCGCAGATAGACGCATCAGGATGTCAGGGTTGACTTGGATAAGCTGACGGAATTTCTTGAATGAGATCTCTGCAACTTCACAAGGTGATTTAGCGCGAACCCAAGCGGTACGCTCTTGATCTTCTTCAAATAGACCAAGTTCACCGATAAAGTCACCTTGGTTTAGGTAAGAAAGGATCATTTCCTTACCTTCTTCGTCTTTAATCAGTACCGCCACAGAGCCTTTGACGATGTAGTAAAGCGTCTCTGCTTTCTCACCGGCGTGGATCAATGTGCTTTTTGATGGGTACTTATGAATATGACAATGTGACAGGAACCACTCTAATGTTGGATCGGTTTGAGGTTTACCTAGAACCATAATATCTCACTTCCTCTGCAGGGTACGCTTGCCGCTTTCCATTTTTGTCGCGCCAGTAAAAGGCGCGAAGCCTTGAACAAGGCTTTTTAGGATAAGAGCACTTATTCAATGCTGCAAGCCATCTTTGTTTCGGTTACAAATAGTAGCCTTTTTCAAAAGGGATTTCTTGATTTTAATCGTGTCAAGTTGGTGATTGTTTACGCAAAAATGTGCACATGATCACGGTATGACAAGTAAACGGGTCTTAGGACTGATCGCTAGCCAATTTTACCCGTCTCGATAAGCTGCTGTAGGATAGGTCTGACGATGAGCTCCATCGCAAAACTCATCTTACCCCCCGGCACGACAATAGTGTTGTGGCGCGACATGAAAGAGCCATCAATCATAGCGAGCAGGTATGGGAAGTCGACCTGTTTGATGCCGCGCAAGCGGATCACTACAAAGCTTTCATCCAAACTTGGGATGCCTTTAGCGTTAAGTGGGTTGGACGTATCGACGGTCGGCACGCGTTGGAAGTTGATGTGGGTGCGCGAAAATTGCGGGGTAATGTAGTTGAGGTAGTCATCCATCGAGCGGACAATCGAGTCCATTACCGCTTCGCGTGAGTGACCGCGATCGCGCGTGTCACGGACGAATTTTTGAATCCACTCCAAGTTCACAATCGGTACCATGCCAATCAAAAAGTCGACGTGTTGGGCGACGTTGACCTCACCATCCACCACGCCGCCATGCAGTCCTTCGTAGAACAGCATGTCAGAATTTTCCGGCAAATCTTGCCACGGCGTGAAGGTACCCGGCATTTGATTGTAGGGCACGGCTTCATCGAAGGTGTGCAAGTAGCGACGAATTTGCCCTGTGCCTTCATTGCCATACTGCTTAAAAAACTCAGACAGCGCAGGGAAGTCGTTCGCCTGCGGACCAAAGTAGCTGATGTGGCGTCCTTGCTCGCGCGCTTTGCGGATCTCGACATCCATTTCTGGGCGCGTAAAGCGGTGGAAACTGTCCCCTTCCACCCAAGCCGGTTTCACGCGCATCATGTTAAACATTTTGCGAAACGCTTCAGAGGTCGTGGTTGTGCCCGCACCGGAAGAGCCCGTTACGGCAATAATGGGGTGTTTTGCTGACATGACAAACCTTATGTGTAATACCTGTCCTTGTATGTTCGCACTATATCACCAAAACGAAGGCGAGTGTGCCCCTTGAGCAGTTTGCTACTCGTCAGTATTCTTATTTTCGCAAGTGGCATTTTAACTACGTAGTATAATGAGAAGGGAAGTACTTTATTGATATGTTAATACTCTATATACTGCATATCTTTGTGATTGATGCAGTATGATCGGGCGTGCTTATTTGTAGCTAGTTCACCATTTCATCGAAAACCAAAATTCTAATAAGCTAATAATAATTATAGGTTATGTCAGTGGGATTCAAAGAGAATCAAAGGTTCTAATTGTGGTAAATGGATGTTTAGGACGTCGGCTCTTTATAAAAGACACGTTTTCAGAGGTAACACTGCAAGTATTTTTCGGTTTAATGTGGGTGTTGTCTCTTTTCTGTCTTCCCTTTGGTGTAAAAGCGTCACCATGGCTAGAGTCCCATGACCCTTTCCTAAGAGCATCACTCAATCAACTCTCAAATATTGGCCTGATGAGCTCTCCCGTTAGTACATTTCCTCTACGTTGGCTTAGCATCGGCGATGATCTCACCAACAATCATATATCAGATGAACAAGCCTTAGTAGCAAATCGACAGTTGCGGCATGCAATGAGTAATGCGCAATATGGACGTGGTAAATTCATGTCGAAAGTGAAGTACCAGACAGGGCCGCTAGTGTCTTTAGGATATGGCGCTAATGATAGTGATAGTTGGGGAATTTACTCTAGCTATAATCATCTAGATGACCGTTTTGCGTACAGGCTTAACTTGAACTACGTAAACCAAAGGATATCCCAGCAAGATTTGCTACCCATAGAGTATGATCAAGATATTGACTTTAGCGGTTCGTATATTGCCTTTAATGTTGGTTACTCGTTAGTTGCATTGGGATACCTTGAACGTTGGTGGGGGCCGACATGGCAACATAATTTACAATTAGGCACATATGGGAATTCGACGCCTTCTTTATCAGTGTCATGGGTATCAAACAATCAGGGACTATTAGGCTATTGGCAACTGGATAGTGTGATCTCTGAAACGGATAGTGAGGCGGACTACTTATGGTCTAACCGCTTTTCAATGAAACCGTTTAATTTTGCAGAAGTGTCATTGAACTATCACGAATCCACTGACTTCGATTCCAGCGCCTCGTACCGCTCATTTGGCATTGATTTCAATGTTCCTCTTCCAAAAATGTTTGAGCTCAGTCATGCAATGTTTGCGTCCTTTCAAAAGGTTTCCTTGGGACAGGAGACCCAGTCTTTTGTTGTGGGGTGGGAAGGTCATAGACGTTTGCTTGATATTGATTGGACGTTGGTTTTAGAGAGTCAGCATGTTGACGAAGCTTACGTTAAAGTACTTCATCCCAAAGAGTATGAGTTAATCAGTGACTTGACCTCATTGAGTTGGGGAAACAGTCAATCTGTCGCTGTTTATGCTCAATTGGCCAATGATCATCGGCTAAGTATCGTTGCTCGAGATTCAGGTTCGAGCAACGGTCAAGAGAGGGTGATGAAAACCGACTACTACATCCCTTATCTGCAAGGGATGTTTAACTTGGGAGTGGGCTATCGAGACGTAGTCTCGGATACCTATTCTAACAATGAGCCTATTTTTTCATTTGGTTATGAGTATCGTTACTAACCTACCATTAGTTTGCAAGGGACCTAAAATTGTATGAAGGTGTTTAACTACCTGGTACTACTAGGCATTACTTTGATTAGTCAAGTTTCATTGGCCAATCAGCCTACACCAGCTCAAATAGAACAATTCAAGAAGCTACCGAAATCTCAGCAGGAGCAACTGGCACGCCAGTATGGGGTTGACTTGTCGCTCCTTGAATCCTCATCACAGGCTCCAGCGTCAGTTAACGTCGTATCTCAGCCAGTGAGAGTACAGCCAAGTGAACCCGAAGCTGAGGTTAAAAAAAATGTGGAAGTGCAAGATCAGTCGCTTCCTCTGTTTGGGTATGACGTATTGAACGGAGTCCCAGGAAGTTTTGTAACGCTCGACAACACTCCCATTCCCACAGATTATGTTTTGGGTGCGGGTGATGAGCTCTTGGTACATGTGTTTGGTAAGGAAGATCAGCAATATTCTCTCGTTGTTGATAGAAGTGGGCATATTACCTTGCCTAAAATCGGCCCTTTTAGTGTTTCAGGTAAATCTTTTAAGCAGGTCGATGAGCAGCTCAGCGCTTTGATTGAAGAACGGATCATCGGTGTCAACGTGACCGTGTCCATGGGAAGCATGAGGTTAATGCAAGTTTACATTACGGGGGAGGCTAATCAGCCTGGTGCTTACAATGTAAATGGTCTCACGACAATGACTCAAGCCATTATCGCGGCAGGAGGTGTGAAACCAACAGGTTCACTACGCTCCATATTTTTAAAGCGAAAAGGTAGAGTCGTTGCCCAATTAGATATGTATAAGCTATTGCTTGAAGGTGATTCAAGTAAAGATGTTCGTTTGCAAAAAGGCGATACCCTTTTTATCCCAACAAAACAGTCTAACATCACGATAAGTGGTGAAGTGACACGACCGGCTCACTATGAAATCGTTGGTGAAACAGCATTAAAAGATGTTGTATCGTATGCTGGTGGGACTGTGAATACCGCTTATCTTGCGGCTGTCACCATTCGAAAGCAAACTCAAAAAGGTATTGTTGTCGACACTATTGATTATACGACGCCTGCTGGTCGGCAATACAAAGTATCTGACGGTGATGAGATATTCTTCCACAAAGCTAGTCTTAATTTAGTCGATGCAGTGGCCGTTCGTGGTCAAGTAACCAAACAAGGTATTCATTCGTTTCGCAGTGGTATGAAAGTCTCTGACATTTTGTCTTCATTCGAAGAAGACTTGTTGCCGTCAGCAGATCTTGAATACGCTTTGGTAGTTCGAGAGAAAGGATATAGAAAAGGTATTGAGGTTCTGCAATTTGAGCTCGGCAAGGCAATGGCAAATCCTGGTTCAACAGACGATCTCACATTAAGTAATAGAGACCAAATATTTGTGTTTTCGACCAATCTTGATGTCGACTTTTGGTTGGGGAAAGGAGCACAAAAAAGAATTGAGTTAGAGAGACAAAGAGCCAACGATGCTCAAGTCGGCTCATCTGTTAGTGGCGTTTCCTCAGTAGCTAAAGCCTCTGATTTGGCAGACAATGATAAACTGTCTCTTCGCGAACGAGAGCTAATGCCTATTCTAGAGCGATTGCAAGAGCAATCCTCGCTCGCTCTTCCTGCGCAAATAATACAAATAACTGGAGAGGTGAAATTTCCTGGGAGATACCCTCTTACTCAGAATATGACGGTGTCTGACTTGGTCAAAGCCGCAGGTGGCCTCATGGAAGCTGCGTATGTAGAAGGCATTGAGTTAATCCGTTTTGATGCAAGGACAACAGATGAAACCAAACTGCTAGAAAAGGTGCAGCTTGATCTGAGTCGCAATGACACGAGAAATGGTGAGTTTGTATTGCAATCTAAAGATCGCGTGACGGTTCTCAAGAATACAGCGTGGCGTTCTGAAATGACTGTTGAGCTAACAGGGGAAGTCATGTACCCCGGCGTTTACGCGATCAATAGAGGCGATACTATCCTCGATGTTATAGAACGGGCTGGTGGACTAACAGAGTTTGCTTATCCAAATGGTGCTGTATTTGCGAGAGAGAGCTTGAAAGAGCGTGAACGAAAACAAATGGAGCACTTAAAAAGTTCCTTACAAAGTGAGATTGCGAACTTAACGTTGAGGCGTAACAGCTCGAGTGCAAGCTTTTCATCAAGTCCATCAGAAGCCATGGCCTTGGTAGAGAACTTGTCATCCACAGCGCCATTGGGACGAATGGTAATTGATTTACCAGCTATTCTTGCTGGTGACCAAGATGCCAATATATTGTTGACCAATCTTGATCGTCTTCATATTCCTGAGTTTGATAAATCGGTTTCCATCATTGGTGAAGTGCAGTTTACGTCTACTCATACTTTCGATTACGGAAAAAGTGTAGAAGACTATATTCGACTTGCAGGTGGGACCAAAAAACAGGCAGATACAGACCGAGTGTACGTTGTGCGAGCCAATGGTTCAGTAATGTTGCCCAACAACTCATTTTGGTTTAGCCGCAATAGTGAGTCATTACAACCTGGTGACACCATCATAGTACCTGTTGATGTCGATTATCTTGATGGCTTGAGCACAGTCGCTTCTGCTACACAAATTATGTATCAATTGGGAGTTGCATGGAGTGCCATTAGCGATTGATATGAGTTGATAGCGAGTTGTACGTTCTATGTACAACTCGCTTTAAATAATAATCTGCGTTATTGATAAGCCCATTCATCAGTAAGGTGAAATAACGCTCAAAGTTTGCGATTAAACAATTAGGCGATTCTTACGAACATGTCAGATATTAAATCCACACATACGCAGCAAGGTGGCTTTCACGTTATACCGCCTTTTCCTTCCGATACTCGAGATGATGAAATCGACTTAAAAGAGTTGTTTATTGCGCTTTGGCATGGCAAATGGACAATCATTTTAGTGACGTTTTTGTTTTCTGTAGCTGGGGTAGTATTTGCGCTAAATCAGCCAAATACTTATAAAGCGCAAGCCCTTTTGACGGCTACTCAAGGTGGAGGGTCGGGGGGGATATCTGGTTCTCTTGGAAATTTAGCCGCATTCGCAGGTGTTAGTTTGGGTGGAGGGAATCAAGCTGACCCTAAAGTTGAGGCTTTGGCTGTGTTACAGTCTCGAAAGTTCATTGAGGCGTTTATTGAGAAACACAAACTTCTAGCGCCTCTCATGGCCCTTGAAAGTTGGAATGAAAGCCACGAAGAGATACGTTACGACTCGGAACTGTACAATGTCAGCACAGGTAAATGGATGTTGGACGAAAATGGTGAGTCTTTAAAGCCGACTTTATGGGAGGCGCATAAAGCGTTCAAAGAGATACTTTCTGTTTCCGAAAACAAGGATAATGGAATGGTCACTGTTTCAGTGGTTAGTGAATCACCCTTTCTCGCTCGCCAGTGGACCACCTTATTGGTTGAAGACATCAACTTATGGATGAAAGAACAAGCGCTGAAAGAGGCAAGCTCGAAAATCGCCTACTTAGAAACACAAATCACTAAGACATCGATTACAGAGCTACAAAACATGTTTTATTCGTTGATTGAAGAGCAATATAAAACCCAGATGCTAGCAGAGGTAGAAGAAGAGTTTGTCTTTAAAACGATAGACCCAGCTGTGGTACCAGAAGACAAAGATGGCCCTAAACGAGCGCTGATTTGCGTACTCGCTACTTTGCTCGGGGGTATGTTAGGTGTCGCTGTTGTTCTCGTAAAGTACGCTTTTCGCAAAGAGGATAAAAATAACGACTAGTCAGTACGTTACATCAGCTCGCTGAGTTAATTGTTATGCTAATTGTTTTACATTGTTCTTCTGGTCTCATAAAATAGTTCATGAAGTGATTAAATATCCTTCAACTTTGTGATCACTGAGTCAAATTTTATAAGGAATATTCATGAAAAATATCGCGTTGGCACTATTAATTGCCTTTGGCGTTTCTGGGAATGCACTAGCTGCAGGTGAGGCGGCTGGCGCAGCTTCTGGTTCAACTGCAAGTGGTAGTGCCGCTGCCGGTGGTGCTGCTGCTGGTGGTGGTGCTGCTGGTGGTGCTGCTGCTGCTGCTGGTGCTGGTATTGGCGCTGCAACGGTTGGTGCAGTTGCTGCAGGCGTTGTTGTTGCTGGAGCGGTTGTTGCATCGGTTGCAGACAACAATGATGGCACAACAGGCGCAGATGGTACTACCAACTAATCCTCGTTTAGTCAAAAAACACCCCGGGAGGGGTGTTTTTTTTATTACTTTATCAGCATTTTTTAGGTTTTATGCATGCGCAAATTATGGGTTTTTGCCCTCTCAGTCGGAATGCTTTTGTCAGGTTGCACACAACGTTTTCAAAATGTCGGCGATACGATGAGAGAGGGAGTATTGGGCGGAGAAGACGCCTCGGTTACGCGGCAACACGTAGATTCTTTGCCATACGCGAGTATTTATGCGCGTATTAATGATGGCCCTCGGTTGTTTATGGCCTTGGCGTTTGCAGACAAAGAAACCAAATCAGATTCAATGTTGTTGAAGTGGGTTTCGTCAGACCGAGGAATGATCGTTACGAGGGATGGACGTATCGTGAAAACTGTTGGTCTGCCTGATACAAACTTAGTACACATATCTTCATCCGATGTAGCTCCCTTTCCCATTAATACATCACAAGCGCAACAATGGCAGGCTATTTATGATTGGCAACCTAACTATCGCTTCGGTCATATCGCCGTGCTTAACTCTTATGTTGTAGGCGAAGAAAGTATCGAGACGATCAGAGGCCGTCTGTCAGCGAAAAAGATTGTTGAAAAGGTTGAATTTAAGGGACTGAATAAACGGTTTGACAATATTTACTGGTTGGATCGTCAAGGTTACGTTGTTAAGACCGTTCAATGGCTGCATCCTGATGAATTGAAAATAGAGTTAGAAATATTGAAGCCCTATGGAATGAGAAGTAGGCAAGAGAATCCACGATGAAGAGCTTAGTTGCACTAATTATTACACTGTTGGTAACCGTTCAAGTGAACGCTCAACTTGTCATTCAGTTGCCTCAGGAAGAGATTGCTCTGGAGTATTCGATACCCGTCAGGTTGAGCCAAGTGCTGAGTGATATCCCTTCTTTTAGTCAAACCATTACTTTTGATGACTATAGTATCGCCAATAAAATGTTTAATCACGACAAACACAAAAAAGCTTCTCAGCTGAAACAGACTGTCTTGAATCGGCTGCAAGAACAGCTATCAAGCGACTTAACCAAGAATAAAACAATTGGCGCATTAATCGAGCAAGTTCGAACATGGCCAATTGGATACCGAGAATTTGTTTCGCTAGATTATGATCAAGTCAGGCTTCATCCTAAAAATGATCCTCTTTTGTCAGGTCGTTTTGAACTTGTACAAGGTATGCGAACATCAACGATATCAATCGAAGGCGCTGTCTATCAGACCAGCAAGGTCTCTATGTCTGCAAACCAAACGTTATCGGATTATCTTACTTCGGTCAAACTACTGCCAGAGGCGCACAAAAGCTACGCTTGGGTCATTTACCCCGATGGTGAGAGTAAGCGGGTGGGTTATGCGTATTGGAATGATGAAGGGGTTTCTTTGACACCTGGAAGCACAATATTTATTGGATTTGACTCTGACTCCGATGAAACGATTGAACTAGAAAAATCGATAACTCAATTGCTTAGTATGAGGAAGGACCTGCCATGAAACGCTTTGTCGCAACTTTAATATTCGCACCTAGCGTTTTCGGTATTCAAAGCATGGCTTATGCTCAAGCTGATTGGCAGGTTTCACAAATGGATTTTGGTGGTGTGGGGTTGCTTCAAACTCCTACGGCCCGAATGGCCGACGAAGGTGAATTTAATGTCGGGTTGAATTACAACGATGACTACTACCACTACACGGCTTCAGTACAATTAATGCCCTGGCTGGAGACAACGGTTCGCTATACTCGAGTACCTGATGTGCTGTATAACTCGGATGCCGATTATAGCGGTGATAATCTCTATACCGATAAAGGTATAGATTTTAAATTGCGCCTCCTTGAGGAAAGCTACTGGTTACCTGAAACTTCAATAGGTGTTCGAGACTTTGGTGGAACCGGCTTGTTTGACGGAGAGTTTGTCGCCGTATCAAAGCGGTTCGGTTCTGTTGATTTTAGCGTGGGTCTGGGATGGGGCTATTTAGGTCAAAGAGGTAGCGTGACGAACCCCTTTTGCAAAGTCAGTGACTCTTATTGCCAACGCCCAAGTGATTTTCGCGGTTCCGGAGGCAGCGTCGATTACGCACGTTGGTTTAAGGGGCCATCAGCGGTATTTGGTGGTATCGAGTATCAAACACCTTATGAGCCTCTTCGATTGAAAGTGGAGTATGAGGGCAATGATTACAGCCAAGATTTTCCGGTTAGTCGTGGTGGGAAAACTATGGTCCAGCATACACCTTGGAATTTCGGTCTAAGCTATCGATTCTCAGACTGGATAGATGCCAAGGTCAGCTATCAACGCGGTGACACACTGACATTAGGTGTGAATATGTATACTAATTTTAACGACCTAAAAGCAACTTGGCGTGATGAACCCAAACCTATATCAAAAGGGCGACCTAGCGAGCGCGATACTGACTGGGATATGGTTGTAAAAGAGCTAGAGTCTAATGCAGGCTACTCTCAGGGAGTGTTGACCCAGAATGGCCAGACAATACAACTCTCAGCAGAGCAGGAAAAGTACAGAGATAGAAACGAGGCGTTGGAACGAGCCGCCATTCTGTTAAACAACGAACTGACCGATGAGATCCAAGAGTTTAACATTCAGGAAACTCAGAGTGGTTTGGTTATGACGGAAGTATCTATAGATAGGTCTGATTTTGACAAATATGCCAACTATCGAACTATGGATGGTCATGTGACGGACACTTTCAAGAAGACTCAGCCAACTTCTTTGAAACACATCCAACCTATAGTGAATTCGAAAGAGAAGTGGTCTGTTGGCGTCGAGCCTAAATTATCACAAACGCTTGGTGGACCAGAAAGCTTTTACTTGTATAGTTTTGGTATCAATGGGACATCCAACGTTTGGTTGACAGATAGTTTGGAGCTTAGTGGATCTATTTATCTAAACTTGTTTGATAACTACGATAAGTTTAATTATGTAGAGAACTCTCCTCACATCAATAACTATTCAACTCCTAGAGTTAGAACGATGTTCAGAGCTTACGTCCATGATAATACCTTAAGGTTAAATCGATTACAGTTAACTTGGTTCGAGCAGCTATCAGACAATATTTATTCGCAATCCTATGGCGGCTACTTAGAGATGATGTTTGCTGGCGTTGGTGGTGAGGTACTATATCGACCGTTGGATACTAATTGGGCTATAGGTGCTGATATAAACGTCGTCAGTCAGAGAGACCCGGACTCTTGGTTTGGAGTTTATGAAGAAGATTATTTTTTCTACGATGAGTCAAGCTGTGATGAAGCCATACCATCATGTCAGGCTTTTGTTTTGAGTCAGGGAGTGACAGGCCATGTTACCGGTTACTACATGCCAGAGTGGGAATTTTTGCGTGGCACCTTGTTTAAAGTGAGTGCAGGTCAATTCTTGGGTGGTGACATAGGAGCTAGGCTTGACGTTTCAAAACAATTCAATTCTGGAGTTATTGTTGGAGCCTACGCGACCAAAACAGATCTGAGTGCGGAGGAGTACGGGGAAGGTAGTTACAACAAGGGTTTTTATATATCGATACCATTAGATGTGCTTACGGTGAAACCAAGCACGGGTAGAGCTAGTGTTAGCTGGGAGCCTATTACACGTGATGGTGGTCAAATGTTAAATAAATTGCATAATCTGTTCGAAACTACTGATGCGCGTTCGACTTGGTATCAACGTTCTGGTAACTAGATGAAAGCCCTCGCTATTTTTTGGCGAGGGCTATTTTGATTGGCTAAACCCAAAGAGTAGTACGTGAAATGCCATTAGCAATACTAAAACTTTGATTTGAGTTGAATATCCACGCTCTCATGCAGCTCTGAATAGACCACCACCGCTTCACCACTCACCAAGCTCTGACGGATCTGGGCGATTTTCTCGTCAAGAGAGATTTCCTGCTCGCCATAGTCCGTCCCTTCACGCAGTACAAATTCACGGATCAGGTTGTCTAGGGTGTCAGGGGCGATCTGTTGCCAAGGGATGATCATAAATACCTCATTCATTTATGATGAAAGTTGAAGGCGGCTATTATGCCGAAAGGGCTAACGATTCGAAACGCTTAGGGATTCATAGTACGCCGGCAACGCCTCTTCCAACCAAAAGCGCGGTTTGATGGCGCTGCCAGTGAGAAACCCAACGTGGCCGCCTTGATCGAACAGGCGGTAGTCGATGTTGTCTGGCAGGACAAATTTCGGGATGACGTCGGGCGTCATAAACGGGTCGTCTTTGGCGTGGATGATTTGTGTCGGCAAGCGGATTTCTTTCAGGCGATGAATCCCAGAGCAGCGCTGGTAGTAGTCTTGCGCGTCTTTAAAACCGTGGAGGGGAGCTGTGATGAGGTCATCAAACTCCATCAGTTTAGTGACCCGTTTGATGCTTTGATAAGAGAGATCGAGCTCGCCTTTTAACAGATGATGTTTACGCAGCGCGTTTTTCTTAAGTGAAGAGAGCAGATAGGTTTTGTAGACCTTGGAGAAACCTTGCTCGATCCGCTCAGCGCAGGCCGACAAATCCAAAGGCGCGGAGACGATGGTTGCCGCGTCAAGCAGTGGCTCATCGCGGTAGTCGGCTAAGTAGTTCGCCAACATGTTTCCGCCTAGAGAGATGCCGACCGCGACTTTAGCTTGCTCGGGAAACAGGTGGTTGAGATGGCGTAAAAAGTGGCGAGCATCCTCGGTTTCGCCTGAGTGATAGGCGCGCGCGGTGTGGTTGGGTTTACCGCTGCAACCGCGAAAATGCATCATCACGGCGAGCCAGCCCTGGGAAGAAAACGCGTGCATCAATCCGTTGGCGTAGGGGCTGTAAAAACAACCTTCTAAGCCATGAAACAGCACGAAAATGGGTTTGCGCGCGGCGCGCTCTTGTTGCCAATCTTCGCTCCAAGCGAGATCGAGAAAGTCGCCATCGGGCGTATCAAGCGTTTGCCAGATAGGCTCAAACAAGGCTTTTTTGCGAATCAGGCGCGGAGCCAAGGTTTGCAGGTGCGGGTTGGTGAGTCCTTTCGCGGCGGTAAAATGTGTCATAAGCCTATCCCTTGCTCGCTTCTGTATTTGGCGGGTTGCCGACAGTCGGATACCAATCGGTATGCAGCGCGGCGTAGAGGGGCTCAGCATCCTGCTGCCGACAATAGTGCAAGGTGAGTGGTTCGCCTTGATTCTCTTGCAGTGTGAGCGTGTTGACGCCAGTGAGCAAATCGACCTGCTGCTGTTTTTCTAGCTCTAGCTCGAATTGCAGTGCCTCGCGGTAGAGCGTATCGGGCGCGCCAAGTTTTAACTTGCGGCGCAGCTCTCGATAGCTGTGCAGCAGAGGTTCACATCGCGCCAGGCTAGCGTGCAGCGTTGCCCAGCCCTGCTCGTCAAAGGTGAGCCTCTGCTCATCTAACCAGCGTACCAGCAGCAGTAAATTGACATTGCCACCATAGCGGTTTTGCATACTAAGACAGGCGTCTTTCACTTCACGCACGCTGTAGTATTGCAAGCAGAATGCCCACAGCTCGTCGTGTGACAGGCGCGCGGCTTGCGCGCTGTCTTGCGATGCTTGTGCTTCGGTGGTCTCTACTGGCTCGCGTCCGTGAACGCCGCTTCCATCTGTTCGAGTTGTTCTTGCCCTGCCATCCATTCCATTTCTACCTCCTCAAGCTCAGCTTTGCAGCTTGCTTGAGTCGCCAATACTTGATTAAGTTTAGCCTTATTTTCTGCTTCATACAGGCTGTTGTCAGACAGCTGTACTTCAGCGTCATTGAGCGCTTTACCCAACTTATCCATTTTTTCTTCGAGTTTTGTCAGAGTTTTGCGAAGAGGGGCGGTCTGCTTACGAAATTCTGCTTCACGACGCTTTTGCTCCTTCTTGGCGGCTGCGCTGTTGGTGGTGCTTTTTTCAGGTTGAGCGTCTTGCGCGTCACGCCTCTCTTGTTTTTGCTGTTCCGTCAGCCATTTATAGTAGTCATTGAGATCGCCATCGAAGGGCGCGACTTGTCGGTCGTGCACCAAATAGAGGTCGTCGGTGGTGGCGCGCAACAAGTAACGGTCGTGCGAGACGATGACCATCGCACCCTCGAAGGTTTGCAACGCAAGGGTCAGCGCTTCACGCATATCGAGATCGAGGTGGTTGGTCGGTTCGTCGAGCAGCAGCAAGTTCGGTTTTTGCCACACAATCAGCGCCAGCACCAAGCGCGCTTTTTCGCCGCCGGAGAAGGGCGCGACTTTTTCCAGTGCCTTATCACCTTGAAAGCCAAAGCTGCCAAGATAGTTACGCAGCTCTAGCTCGTTTTTATCCGGGGCGATTTGCATCATGTGTTGTAATGGCGTCTCTTCGGGATGCAAGGTTTCGAGCTGATGCTGGGCAAAGTAGCCAATTTTGACCCCTTGTGAGTAGGTCAAATCGCCACCTTGAGGCTTGAGCTCACGCGAGAGCAGTTTGATCAGCGTTGACTTACCGGCGCCGTTGCGCCCGAGCAGGCCAATTCGGCTGCCAGGAACCAGGTTGAGACGAATTTTGTCGAGGATTAAGGCATCGCCATAACCGGCACTGACCTCATCCATCATGATGATTGGGTTAGGTAGGGCCAACGGCTCACGGAACTCAAAGCTAAACGGGTTATCAAATTGTGCCGGCAGGACTTTCTCCATGCGCTCCAACGCCTTAATGCGGCTTTGCGCTTGGCGCGCTTTGGAGGCTTTGTAGCGGAAACGGTCGATGTAGCTTTGCATGTGCGCCATCTGTTTCTGCTGCTTCTGAAATTGCGCTTGTTGCAGGATCAGTTTTTGCGCGCGCTGCTCTTCAAATGACGAATAGTTACCGGTGTACTCATTCATCGTCTGATTCTCGATATGAATGATGCGACCGACAATCGGATCGAGAAAGTCTCGGTCGTGAGAAATCAAGATTAAAGTACCCGGGTAATTTTGCAGCCAGCGCTCAAGCCACATCACGGCATCCAGATCTAAGTGGTTGGTCGGTTCGTCGAGCAGCAGCAAGTCAGAGCGACACAGCAGCGCCTGCGCTAAGTTAAGGCGCATCCGCCAACCACCGGAAAATTGGGTCAAATTCCAGCTCATCTGCGTTTGGCTAAAGCCTAAGCCATCGAGCAGCTCCGCGGCGCGCGCTTTAATGCTGTAGCCGCCAATGGTTTCGATTTTGCCGTGGATCTCAGCGACGAGCGTGCCGTTGTCTTTCTGTTCCGCTTCGGCCAATTGCGCTTCCAGTGCACGATACTCGCGGTCACCATCAATCACATACTCAAGGGCGCAGCGCTCTAGGGCGGGCGTTTCCTGAGCCACCCAAGAGAGTTCCCAGTGAGCGGGTTTAGTGAAGTTTCCGCCATCGATAGAGAGTTCGTCTTTGATCAGCGCAAATAGTGTGGATTTACCACAACCGTTTTTGCCGACTAGGCCGACTTTGTCCCCCGGATGAATCGTCGCCGTAGCGTGTTCAAGCAGGGGTTTGCCGCCGCGCAGCAATTCGATGTCAGAAAAGGTGATCATAATGTTACCCGTTGGGTTCTCGCGATGTGGACTGGTCTTGCGTCGCATAGTAGGGGGATTGGCGTAAAAAGTCGATCATTGCGTCGGTGTTGCTGGCGTATGTGTTGTTTCGGGTTGCGCTTTTCTTGGGCCTATTGGTGGTGTGAATTGATTGATTAGCATTGAGAAATAGCAGCGAACCACGTATTGTCAAAGGCAACAGAGAAGAATGGATGGTGATTCACGGATGGAACTGTCATCGACCCCCACGTCTAAGCAGACACTTAAGCATAAACCTAAAGTGCTGGTGCTGTACGCGCACCCAGAGTCGCAAGGTTCAGTGGCCAATACGATCATGCTTAAGAAAATAGCCTCACTTGAGCACGTTACTGTGCGCGATTTGTACGCGCACTATCCTGAATTCTTTATTGATGTCGCTGCTGAGCACCAACTACTGCTCGAGCACGATGTAATTGTCTTTCATCACCCTCTTTATATGTACTCTTGTCCGGCGCTGCTTAAAGAGTGGATCGATCGCGTGTTAAGCAAAGGATTTGCCTTTGGCAAAGGCGAAGCGCTCAAGGGCAAAGTGTGGCGCAGCGTGATCACCACAGGCGGTCATTTTGATGCGTACGCCAAATCGGGCTACAACCGCTATCCACTGTCCGAGATTTTGCAGCCGTTTGAGTTGACCGCCGCCTTGTGTCAAATGGAGTGGATTGAACCGCTGGTGCTTTACTGGGCGCGCAATGTGACTGACTTGGAGCGTTATCAACATGCCGAAGAGTACCGTCAATGGCTCAACGATCCGCTTGCGCCGATGACTACGGGGGCCGAGCTGAGCGAGGCGAAAGCGCGCGCACAAGGGGGGCAAGATGGCTCTGGAAAGTGATTTTCTGCAAAGCAGTGTGATTTTCCTGACCGCTGCGGTGGTGGCGGTGCCACTGGCTCAGCGTTTAGGCCTGGGCTCTGTGCTCGGTTATCTGTTGGCGGGCGTGGCGATTGGTCCTTGGGGACTGGGGCTGATTAGTGATGTGGAAGCGATTCTCCATTTTGCCGAATTTGGTGTGGTGCTGCTGCTGTTTTTGATTGGCCTTGAGCTCAATCCCAAAAAACTGCTGAAAATGAAAGGGCCGATTTTAGGCTTGGGCGGCGCTCAAGTGGTGTTGACTACGCTCGTATTGGCGAGTATTGCCAATCTCTTTGGCGTGAGTTGGCAAACCAGCGTGGTGATCGGTATGGGACTGGCACTTTCATCTACCGCTATCGCCTTGAAAGTGATTGAAGAGCAAGGGCTAGGCGGCAGTGAGGCCGGGCAGTCAGGGTTTGCGGTGCTGTTGTTTCAAGATATTGCGGTGATCCCTATGCTGGCGGTGTTGCCGCTTCTGGCTGGGCACACCAGTGGTGATTGGCTCAGCGCCGTGTGGATGGTCGGCGGCGTGATAGGTTTGCTGGTCGGTGGTCACTATTTATTGCGCCCTTTGTTTCGCTACATCGTATTAAGTGGTGTTCGAGAGTTGTTTACCGCGTGTGCCTTGCTGCTGGTGATCGGCATCGCTTTGTTGATGCAGTCTTTGGGGCTATCCATGGCGCTCGGGACCTTTCTTGCGGGCGTGCTGCTGGCAGAAAGTGAATACCGACATGAGCTCGAGATAGCGATTGAGCCGTTTAAAGGCTTGTTGCTTGGGCTGTTTTTTATTGCCGTAGGCATGGCGGTCAATCTTGGTCTGTTGGCGCTAGAGCCGTTGGCGGTGCTGATATCGGTGATTGGCCTGGTATCGATCAAAGGGCTGATTTTGTACTTGCTGGCTAAGGCGTCGGGAAGCCGACCCAAAGCCCGCAGTAAAATGGCAGCCATTTTGAGTCAAGGCGGTGAGTTTGCGTTTGTGATTTTTACCGCTGCGAGCAGCCAAGGGTTGTTGAGTAAAGATCAAACCGCGTTTTTATTGGTGGTGGTCAGCCTCTCTATGGTCACCACGCCCTTGCTGTTGATGGCGCAGAACAAGTGGTATGCACGCGGGCTCAATACCTCAGGTCAGTCGGCGCAAAGCGACATCATCAACAAACGTCCGCGGGTGATCATTGCCGGTTTTGGTCGTTTTGGGCAGATTGTGGGTCGACTTATGTACGCCAACAAAATCAAAGTGACCGTATTGGAAAGTGACGCCAGCCAAATTAAGCTGCTGCGTAAATATGGCTACAAGGTATTTTATGGTGACGCGACGCAACTGGATTTACTGCGTGCCGCCGGCGCCGACAAGGCGGAAGCGATGATCATCTGTACCGACTCACCGGATGAAATCATGAAGATCGTTGAGCTTTGTCAGCACTATTTTCCGCACCTAAAGCTGCTTGCTCGTGCGCGCAGCCGAGTGGAGGCGTATCAGCTTCTCAGTCACGGTGTAGACAACTATTCGCGCGAAACCTTTTTGGGCGCGTTAGACTTAGGGCGTCAAGCCTTGGTTGAGATGGGCATGCACCCCTATCAGGCCAAACGTGCTGAGGCGCACTTTAGAAAGTTAGACAATGCGATGCTCAAAGAGCTTCTGCCACAGCACAACGAAGATAAGCAGTTGGCGCTGAGAGCCAAAGAGGCGCGTAAAGAGCTGGAAGAGATTTTTGGTCGTGAGATGGAAAGCGACCAGCAATCGAAAAACTACTGGGATTGAGCTCATCAAGCTCTACGCTTCCCATAACCGATAACCCATAACCCTACAAACCCAATAACAAGAGCACCATGAAAAAACGATTTATAGCTGGGGCGAGTTGCCCACATTGCCAAGCTCAAGATACCCTGCGCTGGTGGATAGAGAACAATATTGAGTGGGTCGAGTGCGTGGAATGCCAGCACACCGATCAACGAAAACCGCAAGAGGTGGAGAAAACGCCGCATGCTGGTCAAGATATGATCGGTATTTTTAAGCCAGATTGATTGAGTTTATAAAAATCATCCCCATAATGTCCGCTTAGACGACACTATTTTACGGAGCGTTTGTGTTGCTCCGTTATTCACTCTCCTTGGAGTCATTATGAAAATCGAAAAGAACGTAGTTGTAAGCCTTGCTTACCAAGTGAAAATGGAAGACGGCGTTGTCGTTGACCAATCAACTGCCGATGCGCCGCTAGATTACCTACACGGTAACAACAACCTGATCACGGGTTTGGAAACTGCGCTTGAAGGCAAAGAAGCAGGTGCGAAGTTCTCTGTGACGGTTTCACCAGAAGAAGCGTACGGCGAGCATAATGACGCATTGGTTCAGCGCGTTCCTGCTGACGTATTCCAAGGTGTGGATCAAATTGAAGTGGGCATGCGCTTTCTAGCAGACACTGACCAAGGTCCTATTCCTGTCGAAGTGACAGAAGTAGACGGTGATGAAGTGGTGGTTGATGGTAACCATATGCTTGCAGGTCAAACGCTGACGTTTGATGTGGAAGTGGTTGCGCTACGTGAAGCGACAGCGGAAGAGATCGAGCACGGTCACGTACATCAAGCGGGTGGTCACGACCACGAGCACGAAGGCGGCTGTTGTGGCGGTGAAGGCCATGACCATGGCGAGAAAAAAGACGGTTGCTGCGGTGGCGGTGGTTGCGGCTCGCATTAATAGTGAGTGCCTAGTTTCTAGTGGCTAGTTCCTAGAGGTGGGCAGAGAGGCTAAAAAGCTAACAGGAGCGTGAGTTGAGTGATCGACTTGCGCTTTTTTTGTTGTTTGGGGATAGGCTGACTGAGCCACGTTAAGGAGAAAAGAGTGAATTCACCGATTTCAATCGCCATACATGGTGGGGCTGGGACCATACTGCGAGAGCAAATGAGCGACTCACTAAAAGCGGCCATATTGTCTGATTTAGAGAGCGCGGTGCGCGCTGGGCACTGCTTGTTAGCGGCCGGTGGCGACGCGCTCGATGCGGCGGTCGCGGCGGTGAAAGTGCTGGAAGACTCGCCGCACTTCAATGCAGGGAAAGGCTCGGTGCTGACCCACAAAGAGTTTGTCGAGATGGATGCCTCAGTGATGCATGGCGCCCAGTGTGATGCTGGCGCGGTGGCGGGGGTGCGCCATATTAAAAATCCGGTAGAAGTTGCCCGCTCAGTGATGCAGAAGAGCGACCATGTGCTCTTGATCGGAGAGGGCGCGGAAGCGTTCGCCTTTGAGCACGGCTATACCTATACCGAGCAAGATTACTTTTTTACCGAGCGCCGCTATGAGCAGCTTCAGTCGATGAAAGAGAAAGGGATGTTTGCCCTGTCGGAGTCGCGCTATCCGGATGACAACAAGTACGGCACGGTCGGAGCGGTGGCGCTCGATGCCAACGGGAATTTGGCAGCGGCAACCAGCACCGGCGGTATCACCAACAAGAAGTATGGCCGAGTCGGTGACTCTGCGTTGATTGGCGCGGGCACGTACGCAGAAAATGGCGTTGTGGCGGTCTCCACCACGGGAATGGGTGAGTACTTCATTCGCAAAACCGTGGCCGTTGATGTTGCGGCGCGCATGCGCTATCTCAAGGAGAGCGTCCAGCAAGCCAGCGACAGCATCATTCAAGGGGAGCTCAAATCGTTAGGTGGAGAAGGTGGCCTGATTGCTCTCGATGCGCACGGGCAAGTGCACTTTGCCATGAACAGCTCAGGCATGTATCGCGCTAGTATTGATGCCGCGGGTAATTTATGTGTGAAAATTTACGCCGATGAATGAAAGCCGCCACTGACTGTGAGTCAAAATGGATAATAGGATCTGAAAATCTCGTTGCGTACCAGAGCACTAGCGGGGTTTCCTTTGGGATGATTAAAAAATGACTGCACGAAGTGTGATTCGGTGCTAGAATCCTTTTTTAACTAGCAATCAGACTTGGAAAGATGGGAAATAACGTAGTCGTTCTGGGCACCCAATGGGGTGACGAAGGTAAAGGTAAAATCGTAGACCTTTTAACTGAAGATGCAAAATATGTGGTTCGCTACCAAGGCGGTCACAACGCAGGTCACACTCTAGTCATTGACGGTGAAAAAACCGTTCTCCACTTAATTCCATCAGGTATTCTTCGCGATAACGTTAAATGTGTTATCGGTAATGGCGTTGTTCTTTCGCCAGAAGCGTTACTGAAAGAAATGAAACCTCTTGAAGAGCGCGGCATTCCAGTGCGCGAGCGTCTTTTCATTTCTGAAGCCTGTCCTCTTATTCTTCCATACCACATCGCTATGGACCAAGCGCGTGAAGTTGCGCGTGGTAAAAAAGCGATCGGTACAACAGGCCGTGGTATCGGTCCTGCGTATGAAGATAAAGTGGCGCGCCGTGGTCTTCGTGTTGGCGATCTGTTCGACATGGACGCGTTTGCTGAGAAACTGAAAGAAGTGATGGAATACCACAACTTCCAGCTTGTGAATTTCTACAAAGCGGAAGCGGTGAGCTATGACGAAGTGCTTGAGCAAGCCAAAGGCTACGCAGACCTTCTCACTTCTATGGTGATTGATGTCACTGACGAACTGGATGCGGCTCGTAAGCGCGGCGACAAGATCATGTTCGAAGGTGCACAAGGCACACTGCTTGATATCGACCACGGTACTTACCCATACGTGACCTCATCGAACACTACAGCAGGTGGTGTTGCGGCAGGCTCTGGCTTTGGTCCTCGTCACATTGGTTACATTCTTGGTATCGCGAAAGCGTACTGCACACGTGTTGGTGCAGGCCCATTCCCGACGGAACTGTACGATGGTCAAGACAAGCAAGATCCTATCGGTAAACACCTAGGCACGGTTGGCCACGAGTTTGGTGCAACGACAGGTCGTCTACGTCGTACCGGTTGGTTTGACGCTGTCGCAATGCGCCGCGCGATCCAAATCAACTCAGTGTCCGGTTTCTGTTTGACGAAATTGGACGTACTGGATGGCTTGAAAGAGCTGAAAATCTGTACGGGTTACAAGATGGATGATGGCGCTATCCTTGAAGTGTCACCAATGGCGGCAGAAGCGTTCGAGAAGGCAACCCCTATCTACGAAACCATGCCTGGTTGGTCTGAGAACACCTTCGGTGCCAAGTCTATCGATGATTTGCCTCAAGCTGCGCTGAACTATATCAAGCGTATTGAAGAGCTCACCGGCGTGCCTGTTGACATCATCTCAACCGGTCCTGACCGTAACGAAACCATCATCAAAGTTCACCCGTTTAACGCCTAATCTAGGCTGGCAGCCCTACTCGCTACTGGCTGCCACAACGGTGAATAGTGAATGTGATAAACCAGCGCTCTTGCGCTGGTTTTTTTATGTCTTTACAGCTTGAATTCTCTCCCTTTCGCGGCAACAATTTGCCTTGTAGCGGCAATTTTGATTAAAGAGTTATCAATCTTGGTCGATATAAGGTTCAAGCTTGCCACCTCTTTCGCCGGTTTGTTGGCGTCGACTCCAGCAGTGGAGTCATTCGGTGGTGGTCGCTCACAATTGAGGTGTAGTGTTGAGTCGCGCATCCCAGTTAACAATGGACAAACAATCGAAGTAAAGAGTGCAGATAATGACGCTAAAAACGTTAGCGGCTTCGATGGTATTGATGTTGGGCGCTCAAACGGTCACCGCGAATGAGCTAGCGGAGATTGGTGAACCGGTCCCGATTTATACCGAAGCTGAACTGATCAAACTGATTAACGACAACAAGCACCTTGAGCAAGTCAAAGCCGACAAATGTCAGCTGGTGGAAGACATTGTCGCGCGCGCAACGCGCATTAGCCTACCGTCTTACGAGTTTTTGTATGGCGATATGTTGGCGTGGGGTGTGTGTGTGGAGCAGGATGTGGAACTGGGTCTCTACTATATGGAGAACGCTGCCCATCAAGGTTTACCTGCCGCGCTGGAGCAGCTCGGGCGTTACTACTCTCGAGGCACCTTGGTACAAGAAGACAAAGAGCGCGCGATTCCTTATCTGCGTGAAGCCGCTGCGATGGGCAACCTGAACGCGCGTATTCATCTGGCAGAATTGCTGCTGCGTGATTATGGCAGCCCGCTCGATTATGAAGATGCCTACCGCTGGCTCTACAACTCCGTCACCGCGGATCAGCGCACCCACAAACGCATCTCTATTTTGCGTCAGGGGCTGGAGCGCCGTATGCCGCAAAACATCATCGCGCGCGCCAAAAAACGCGACACGTTCTGGTAACGCACTCGTTCTGCTAGGGGGCGGGGCTCGCGCTAGCAGGCGACGGACTTAGAATTCGAAACAGACACCACGCGGCTTATCCAACCTGCACTCTGGATTGGCCTTTGTGGCCAGTGATGGTGATACTCAGCTCGGCTGGGTATTTTGCTTTTATCTCCTCACCTTTTATCCGCTAACCCTTCTACTTGCAAACTCTGCCTAAAAAGACCACCTTTCACTTTAAAAACGCTAGCTTAGTATTAAAAGCTCACTTGAGCCGATATACTGTTATTAACTCCTCTGGAAAAAATAGGCGTGCCTATGTCTGACACAATGCCCAACGATCCGTTTGCCGATCGTGAATCTGAAAATTACGAAAACCCCATCCCAAGTCGTGAGTACATTCTTGAGTATCTCACTAACGCGGGAGTGCCCATGAACCGCAACGATCTGTTTGAGGCGCTCAAACTCGAAGGCGAAGAGCAATACGAAGGTTTGCGCCGCCGTTTGCGCGCGATGGAGCGTGACGGGCAGTTGGTGTTTACGCGCCGTCAATGTTACGCCTTGCCAGAAAAACTCGAGATGGTGAAAGGCTATGTGATTGGCCATAAAGACGGTCATGGTTGGGTCCGACCGGAAGGCAGTGTCGGCAAAGATAACGACATCGTGTTGCCGCATCATCAGATGAAAAACATCATTCATGGTGATTACGTCTTAGTGCAACCGACCGATAACTCGAAGCGCGGCCGCAAAGAAGGGCGCCTGGTGCGTGTGTTGGAAGAGCGTCAGACGCAGATCGTCGGCCGCTTTTTCATGGAGTATGGCTACTCCTATGTGGTGCCGGATGACTCTCGAATTAGCCAAGATATTTTGATTCCTAATGACCAGCGAGCAGGGGCTCGTATGGGCAACGTGGTCGTAATTGAATTGACCGACCGTGGCTCACGCTCACGTGGCATGATGGGCAAAGTGGTTGAAGTTTTGGGTGAGAATATGGCGCCAGGTATGGAGACGCAAATTGCCATTCGTACCCACCAAATTCCTCACGAATGGCCCGAAGCGGTTGAGAAGCAG
The DNA here is from genome assembly GCF_059834345.1 of Vibrio sp. R11-SG3-ISO3-SZ. Classification (NCBI taxonomy): domain Bacteria; kingdom Pseudomonadati; phylum Pseudomonadota; class Gammaproteobacteria; order Vibrionales; family Vibrionaceae; genus Vibrio; species Vibrio sp. R11-SG3-ISO3-SZ. Next base: position 23,672 of record NZ_JCBDGX010000050.1, on the reverse strand, counting down.
ATTGAAGGCCTGGGTGAAGAGGTCCCGGAAGAGGCGAAAGTCGGTCGTGTTGACTTGCGCGACTTGCCATTGGTCACCATTGATGGCGAAGACGCGCGCGATTTCGATGATGCTGTCTACTGTGAAGCGAAGAAAGGGGGCGGCTGGCGTCTCTGGGTGGCGATTGCGGATGTCAGCTATTACGTTCGTACCGATAGCGCGTTAGATAAAGAGGCCATCAACCGTGGTAACTCGGTCTACTTCCCATCACAAGTGGTGCCAATGTTGCCTGAGGTACTCTCTAACGGACTCTGTTCACTGAATCCACAGGTGGACCGCTTGTGTATGGTGTGCGAGATGGCCATCTCAGAAACCGGCAAGCTGTCAGGCTACAAGCATTACGAAGCGGTGATGAATTCTCACGCGCGTCTGACCTACAGCAAAGTGCATGACATCCTCGAAGGGGATGAAGAGCTGCGTGAGCGCTACCAAGCTTTGGTGCCGCATCTTGAGCAGCTGCACGCGATGTACAAAGTGCTAAAAGAAGCGCGCGATCAGCGTGGGGCGATCGAGTTTGAAAGTGTCGAAACCAAATTTATCTTCAATGCGCAGCGTAAAATCGAAAGTATTGAGCCTGTGGTGCGTAACGATGCGCACAAGATCATTGAAGAGTGTATGATTCTGGCCAACATCGCCTCGGCTTCCTTGGTGGAAAAAGCCAAAGAGCCAGCGCTATATCGTATTCACGAAACGCCGGGCGAGGAGCGCTTAACGGGCTTTAGAGATTTCTTGGCTGAGCTTGGCTTGGATTTGAAAGGCGGTTTGGAGCCTTCTCCTACGGATTATGCGGATTTGATGAAGCATATCGGTGAGCGCCCTGATAAAGAGCTGATTCAAACCATGCTACTACGCTCGATGAAGCAAGCGGTGTACAATGCCGACAACTGTGGCCACTTTGGCTTGGCGTTGAAGCGTTACGCGCACTTTACGTCGCCGATTCGTCGTTACCCAGACTTGCTGCTTCATCGCGCGATTAAGTATTTGATTGCCAAACAAGCGGGCACTAATCACGATCGCTGGACCCCAACAGGCGGCTACCACTATTCATTTGATGACATGGACTTCTACGGTGAGCAGTGTTCGATGACCGAACGCCGCGCTGATGACGCGACGCGTGAGGTGTCGGATTGGCTCAAATGTGAGTACATGCAAGATCATGTTGGTGAAGAGCTAGACGGTGTGATTGCCAACGTCACGGGCTTTGGCTTCTTTGTCCGTTTGAGTGAGTTGCACATCGATGGCTTAGTGCACATCTCTAACTTGGCGAACGACTACTATCAGTTTGATCCAATCGGCCAGCGCTTGATCGGCGAGAGCTTTGGCGCCATTTATCGTCTTGGCGATAGCGTCAAAGTGAAGGTGCTGTCGGTTAACTTGGACGACAGACAGATCGATTTTGAGTTGGTGGAAAGTAGCCGAGTGCCACGTGGTAAAGGCAAAACGTCGAAAAAACGCGCGGCAGAAGCGCAGCGTAAAGCAAAAGAGAAGAAGCGTAACGCCAGCGGAAAAGGCGAGCGCCGCGCCATCCCTGCAGTGGAGCCGACTAAGCGTCCTGACACTGAGCGCGGTAAAGCGGGCGCGAAAGGTCAGTCTCGTGGCGACGCGAGCGCTGAGGGGGCGAAAAAGCCAAAAGTCAAAAAGGCCATCAAGAAAAAGCCCGGTCGTAAGCCGAAAAAAGCCACACGATAATCTATCGAAGAGAGGGGCGCATCACGCCTCTCTCTTGAATCAAAACAGGTTAACTAATGAGTAACGAATTTATTTATGGCATCCACGCCGTCAAAGCAGTGTTGGCCAAAGAGCCTGAACGTTTTGTTGAAGCGTATGTTCTTAAAGGGCGTCAAGACGACCGCCTGCTACCTATCCTCAACGAGTTGCAAGCGGTAGGCGTTTCCATCCAGCAGATGACGCGCAAAACCCTCGACGACAAAGCGCATGGCGCCAATCACCAAGGTGTGATTGCTCGTGTTAAGCCCGCCAAGCCGCTCAACGAGCATGATTTGGATGACATTATCGCCAAGCACGACAATCCACTGCTGCTAGTACTGGATGGGGTGACCGATCCCCATAACTTAGGTGCTTGCCTACGTAACGCTGATGCGGCGGGTGTTTGCGCGGTCATCGTGCCGAAAGATAAGTCGGCGCCAATGACGGCAACGGTTAGCAAAGTGGCGTGTGGCGCAGCAGAAACCGTACCCTTAGTGCGCGTGACTAATCTGGCGCGCACGATGCGCAGCTTGCAAGAGCAGGGCATCTGGTTTGTCGGCACCGCTGGCGAGGCGACGCACGATATCTATCAAGCCAAACTGACTGGCCCACTGGCCATCGTCATGGGTGCCGAAGGAGACGGTATGCGCCGCCTAACGCGCGAGACCTGTGATGACCTAATCAAAATCCCAATGGCCGGCTCAGTCTCGAGCTTAAACGTCTCGGTTGCTTCAGGCATCTGCCTCTTCGAAGCCGTCCGTCAGAGGTTGGGGTAAGGTCCTAGTGGCGAGTGCCTAGTTCCTAGAGGGCGACTTCTAGGAACTAGGCACTTCTTTTCACTTTTTTCTTCTTCCCCTCTCACTTTCTTTAAGCACCCCTCTGGCTCTCTATACGCTCCTTCTAGGAACTAGAAACTAGGCACTTCTTTTTCTCCCCCCTCTTTTTCTGCGACTATTTTTCAAACAACCCTTGCATGTGAAACTGTGATCTGTATAATCCCCCGCACTGGTTAAGCCAGTTGTGAACCAATGAGCAGCGAGGAGCTGATTTACCGCTTGGTAAATTAGGTAATGTAAACTCAGCTTATGTTCGCGGTTAATACAATTAGTTCACCTCTTGAAAACAAACAGCAATGTTTCTCTTCTCGAGAGCTAATCGAAAATTAGCTGACAATGCGTCCTAATCTTGGATGCTACGGTTTCACATAAATCAATCGTACATTCTCTCGCCTTAGCGAGTCTGAGTGGCGATATTGTTTGTGTAATAAATAACTATTGGAGCTCTGTCTCATGCAGAACCAACGTATTCGTATCCGCCTAAAAGCTTTCGATTACAAACTAATCGACGCTTCTACAGCGGAGATCGTTGAAACAGCTAAGCGCACTGGCGCACAGGTTCGTGGTCCAATCCCACTGCCAACTCGTAAAGAGCGTTTCACAGTTCTTATCTCTCCACACGTTAACAAAGATGCTCGTGATCAGTACGAAATCCGTACTCACAAACGTCTAATCGACATCGTTGAGCCAACAGACAAAACTGTTGATGCTCTGATGCGTCTAGACCTTGCAGCGGGCGTTGACGTACAAATTAGCCTAGGTTAAGGGAGATTAGAAGAATGATTGGTCTAATCGGTCGTAAAGTGGGCATGACCCGCGTATTTACTGAAGATGGCGTTTCTATCCCAGTTACTGTTGTTGAAGTTGAAGGTAACCGCGTTTCTCAAGTGAAAACTCTTGAAACAGACGGCTACGCAGCAATTCAGGTAACTGCTGGTGCTAAGAAAGCCAACCGCGTAAACAAAGCTGAAGCAGGTCACTTTGCTAAAGCTGGCGTTGAAGCTGGTCGTGGTCTTTGGGAATTCCGTTTGGAAAACGGCGAAGAGTTTGAAGTTGGCGCTGAGCTAACTGTTGAACTGTTCAACGAAACTAAGAAAGTAGACGTTACTGGTACATCGAAAGGTAAAGGCTTCCAAGGCGCTGTTAAGCGTTGGAACTTCCGTACTCAAGATATGACTCACGGTAACTCATTGTCTCACCGTGCTCCTGGTTCTATCGGTCAATGTCAGACTCCAGGTCGCGTATTTAAAGGCAAGAAAATGGCAGGTCACATGGGTGCTGAGCGTGTAACGACTCAAAACCTAGAGATCGTACGTGTTGACGCTGAGCGCAACCTGCTTCTTATTAAAGGTGCAGTCCCAGGCTCAACTGGCGGCAACGTGATCGTTAAACCAGCTGTTAAAGCATAACGTCTCAGGAGTAAGTAATGGAACTAATGGTTAAAGGTGCTGATGCACTAACTGTTTCCGAAACTACTTTCGGACGTGAGTTTAACGAAGCTCTTGTACACCAAGTAGTTGTTGCGTACGCAGCAGGTGCTCGTCAAGGTACTCGTGCTCAAAAAACACGTTCAGAAGTTTCTGGCGGTGGCGCTAAGCCATGGCGTCAAAAAGGTACTGGCCGTGCTCGTGCTGGTACAATCCGTAGCCCAATCTGGCGTACAGGTGGTGTTACTTTTGCTGCGAAACCACAAGATCACAGCCAAAAAGTAAACAAGAAAATGTACCGTGGTGCTATGAAGAGCATTCTTTCTGAGCTAGTTCGTCAAGAGCGTCTAATCGTTGTTGATAACTTCTCAGTTGAAGCGCCAAAAACTAAAGAGCTTGTAGCTAAGCTGAAAGAGCTTGAGCTAACTGACGCTCTAATCGTGACTAGCGAAGTAGATGAGAATCTATTCCTAGCGGCTCGTAACCTATACAAAGTTGACGCACGTGATGTTGCTGGTATCGACCCAGTTTCACTGATCGCGTTCGACAAAGTTGTAATGACTGCTGAAGCAGTTAAGCAAGTTGAGGAGATGCTAGCATGATCACTGAAGAGCGTATCCTAAAAGTTCTACGTGCACCGCACATCTCTGAAAAAGCAACGATGGCTGCTGAGAAAGCGAACACTATCGTTTTCAAAGTAGCAAAAGATGCGACTAAGAAAGAGATCAAAGCAGCCGTAGAAAAGCTATTTGAAGTTGAAGTTAAGTCTGTAAATACTCTTATCACTAAGGGTAAGACCAAACGTCAAGGTCTACGCCAAGGTCGCCGCAGCGACGTTAAGAAAGCGTACGTTACTTTGAAAGAAGGTCAAGATCTTGACTTCGTTGGCGGTGCGGAATAACAGGAGTAGTTAAACAATGGCTATTGTTAAATGTAAGCCGACTTCCCCTGGTCGTCGTCACGTAGTTAAAGTTGTTAACGCTGACCTTCACAAAGGTAAGCCTTACGCACCTCTTCTAGAGAAAAACTCTAAGAACGGTGGTCGTAACAACAACGGTCGTATCACAGTACGTCACATCGGCGGTGGTCACAAACACCACTACCGCGTTATCGATTTCAAACGTACTAAAGATGGCATTCCAGCGAAAGTTGAGCGTCTAGAATACGATCCAAACCGTAGCGCAAACATCGCTCTAGTTCTGTACGCAGACGGTGAGCGTCGTTACATCATTGCACCTAAAGGTGTTCAAGCTGGTGATCAGATCCAATCTGGTGTTGATGCGCCTATCAAAGCAGGTAACACCCTGCCGATGCGCAACATCCCTGTAGGTTCTACTGTTCACTGTGTTGAACTTAAGCCTGGTAAAGGTGCTCAGCTAGCTCGTTCGGCTGGTGCTTACGCTCAAATCGTTGCTCGCGACGGTGCGTACGTGACTATCCGTCTACGTTCTGGTGAGATGCGCAAAGTATTGTCTGAAGGCCGTGCAACAATCGGTGAAGTAGGCAACGCTGAGCACATGCTACGCGAACTAGGTAAAGCTGGTGCTAACCGCTGGCGCGGTGTTCGTCCAACCGTTCGCGGTGTGGTAATGAACCCAGTAGACCACCCACACGGTGGTGGTGAAGGCCGTACATCTGGTGGTCGTCACCCAGTTTCTCCTTGGGGTATGCCAACTAAAGGCTTCAAGACCCGTAAGAACAAACGCACTGACAAGTACATCGTACGTCGTCGTAACAAGTAATCTATATAAGAGGATAAGCCATGCCACGTTCTCTCAAGAAAGGTCCATTTATTGACCTACACTTGCTGAAGAAGGTAGAGAAAGCGGTGGAAAGCGGAGACAAAAAGCCTATTAAGACTTGGTCCCGTCGCTCAATGATCATTCCAACAATGATCGGTTTGACCATCGCTGTCCATAATGGTCGTCAGCACGTTCCAGTTTTCGTTACCGAAGAAATGATCGGTCACAAACTGGGCGAATTCGCACCAACACGTACTTACCGCGGTCACGCTGCGGATAAGAAAGCTAAGAAGCGTTAAGGAGTAGATGATGGAAGCAGTAGCTAAACATAACTTTGCTCGCATTTCGCCTCAGAAAGCTCGCTTAGTTGCAGATCAAATTCGTGGTAAATCAGTTGATCAAGCTCTAGAAATCTTGACGTTCAGCAACAAAAAAGCGGCTGAACTGATCAAGAAAGTTCTTGAATCAGCTATCGCGAACGCGGAGCACAACGAAGGTGCAGATATCGACGATCTATCAGTCGCTAAAATCTTCGTAGATGAAGGCCCGATCATGAAGCGTATTATGCCTCGTGCTAAAGGTCGTGCGGATCGTATCTTGAAGCGTTCAAGCCACATCACTGTTGTTGTTGCAGACGCTTGAGACTAGGAGAGTAAGCAATGGGTCAAAAAGTACATCCTAATGGTATTCGTCTAGGCATCGTTAAGCCTTGGAATGCTACATGGTTTGCTAACACCAAAGAATTCGCTGACAACCTAGACGGCGACTTCAAGGTACGTCAGTTCCTAACTAAGGAACTTTCGAAAGCGTCTCTTTCACGTATCGTTATCGAGCGTCCTGCTAAGAGCATCCGTGTGACTATTCACACTGCTCGTCCAGGCGTTGTTATCGGTAAGAAAGGTGAAGACGTTGAGAAGCTACGCGCAGCTGTAGCTAAAATTGCAGGTGTACCAGCGCAAATTAACATCGCTGAAGTACGTAAGCCTGAACTGGATGCGCAACTTGTTGGTGACAGCATCGCGTCTCAGCTAGAGCGTCGTGTGATGTTCCGTCGTGCTATGAAGCGCGCGGTACAAAACGCAATGCGTCTAGGTGCTAAAGGTATCAAAGTGGAAGTAAGCGGTCGTCTAGGCGGCGCTGAAATCGCACGTTCAGAGTGGTACCGTGAAGGCCGTGTGCCTCTACACACTCTACGTGCTGACATTGATTACGCAACTTCTTCGGCTCACACCCAATACGGTGTAATCGGCATTAAAGTTTGGATCTTCAAAGGTGAGATCCTAGGCGGCATGCCAGCAGCTAACGCTGTAGAGCCTAAAGGCGACAAGCCTAAGAAGCAGCGCAAAGGCCGTAAGTAAGGAGTCGACAGATGCTACAACCTAAACGTACTAAGTTCCGTAAGGTTCAGACTGGTCGTAACCGTGGTCTAGCTAAAGGTACTGATGTAAGCTTCGGCGAATTCGGTCTTAAAGCTGTTGGCCGTGGTCGTCTAACTGCTCGTCAAATCGAAGCGGCACGTCGTGCAATGACACGTCACGTTAAGCGTCAAGGTAAAATCTGGATCCGTGTGTTCCCAGACAAGCCTATCACAGAGAAACCACTTGAAGTTCGTCAAGGTAAGGGTAAAGGTAACGTTGAGTACTGGGTAGCCCAAATCCAACCTGGTAAGGTGATGTACGAAATGGGTGGTGTACCTGAAGAATTGGCACGTGAAGCGTTCCGCCTAGCGGCTCGTAAACTGCCATTCAAGACGACATTTGTAACTAAGCAGGTGATGTGATGAAAGCACAAGATCTACGCGAAAAAAGCGTTGAAGAGCTAAATGCAGAGCTTCTAGGTTTGCTACGTGAACAGTTCAACTTGCGCATGCAAGCTGCGACTGGTCAACTACAGCAAACTCATACTCTGAAAGCTGTACGCCGTGATATCGCACGTGTGAAAACTGTTTTGACTGAGAAGGCAGGCGCATAATGAGCGAAGTAAAACGTACTCAACAAGGTCGTGTAATCAGCGACAAGATGGACAAGTCTATCACTGTTGCTATCGAGCGTTTCGTAAAACACCCAATTTACGGTAAGTTCGTAAAACGCACGACAAAAGTACACGCACATGACGAGAACAACGAATGTGGCCTAGGCGACAAAGTTGAAATCGCAGAGTGTCGTCCACTGTCTAAGACTAAGTCTTGGACTTTGGTGAAAGTTGTAGAAAAAGCGAAGATGTAATCTCGTTAATTCTATGATGAAACGGCTCCAAAAAGTTTTTTTGGGGCCGTTTATTTTTTGACTACCCAAGTGAAAAAAAGGGTGGTACAATTCGCGTCCCTTTTAAAGAGGCAGCCCGACCCGTGAGGGTCTAGTTTTTTTATATATTTAGCGGAGCACTAACATGATCCAAATGCAAAGTATGCTGGACGCAGCTGATAACTCAGGCGCTCGCAGCGTAATGTGTATTAAGGTTCTGGGTGGCTCTCACCGCCGTTATGCACATATCGGTGACATCATCAAAGTTACTGTTAAGGAAGCAATTCCTCGCGGTAAAGTTAAAAAAGGTGATGTACTGAAGGCGGTGGTAGTTCGCACCCGTAAAGGCGTACGTCGTCCAGACGGTTCTGTCATTCGCTTCGACCGTAATGCTTGCGTACTGTTAAATGACAATACTGAGCAACCAATCGGTACACGTATCTTTGGTCCTGTGACACGCGAACTTCGTAACGATAAGTTCATGAAGATCGTTTCACTGGCTCCAGAAGTTCTGTAAGGAGCACGTAAAGATGGCAGCTAAAATCCGTCGTAATGACGAAGTAATCGTTCTTGCTGGTAAAGATAAAGGCAAGAAAGGTAAAGTAACTAAGGTCCTAGCTACTGGTAAAGTTATCGTTGAAGGTATCAACCTTGTTAAGAAACACCAGAAACCTGTTCCTGCTATGGGTATCCAAGGCGGTATCGTAGAGCAAGAAGCAGCAATCGACGTTTCTAACGTGGCGATTTTCAACGCAGCTACTGGTAAAGCTGACCGTATCGGTTTCCGTATCGAAGATGGCAAGAAAGTTCGTTTCTTCAAGTCTAACGGCGAAACTGTTTCTAACTAATAGAAAGTAATTTGGAGTTCTACTATGGCGAAACTGCATGATTACTACAAGTCGTCTGTAGTCGCTGAACTGACCAAACAGTTCGGTTACTCAAGCGTCATGCAAGTCCCTAGAATCGAGAAAATCACCCTTAACATGGGTGTTGGTGAAGCAATCAACGACAAGAAACTGCTAGAAAACGCAGCATCTGATATGGCAACGATCTCTGGTCAAAAGCCACTTATCACTAAAGCGCGTAAATCTGTTGCAGGCTTCAAAATTCGTGAAGGCTACCCTATCGGTTGTAAAGTAACCTTGCGTGGCGAACGTATGTGGGATTTTCTTGAGCGTCTAATTTCGATCGCTCTTCCACGTGTACGTGACTTCCGTGGTGTTAGCGCTAAGTCTTTTGACGGTCGCGGTAACTACAGCATGGGCGTTCGCGAGCAAATCATCTTCCCGGAAATCGACTTTGATAAAGTTGATCGAGTACGCGGTCTAGACATCACTATTACGACGTCTGCTGGTACTGATGAGGAAGGCCGTGCTCTGCTGGCTGCCTTTAACTTCCCATTCCGTAAGTAAGGTGAAGGGTTACTGTTATGGCTAAAAATTCTATGAAAGCACGTGAAGCAAAGCGTGCGAAGCTTGTAGCTAAGTTCGCTGAAAAGCGTGCGGCTCTTAAAGCTATCATCAGCGATGTAAACGCATCTGAAGAAGATCGTTGGGATGCAGTGCTTAAACTGCAAACTCTTCCACGTGATTCAAGTGCATCACGTCAGCGCAACCGTTGTAACCAAACTGGTCGTCCACACGGTTACCTACGTAAGTTCGGTCTAAGCCGTATCAAAGTTCGCGAAGCTTGCATGAAAGGCGAGATTCCTGGACTTCGTAAGGCTAGCTGGTAATTGCCACTTAATCATTTGGAGTAAATCATATGAGCATGCAAGATCCGATTTCGGATATGCTGACCCGCATTCGTAACGGTCAGGCAGCAGACAAAGTCTCTGTTAAAATGCCTTCTTCAAAGCTTAAAGTTGCAATTGCTGCACTACTAAAAGCTGAAGGTTACATCGTTGATTTCGCTGTTGAAGGCGAAGTAAAACCTGAGCTAGAAGTTACTCTTAAGTACTTCCAAGCGAAACCAGTAATCGAGCAACTTAAACGTGTTTCTCGTCCAGGTCTACGTGTTTACAAGAAGAAAGATGAACTTCCTTCTGTAATGGGTGGTCTTGGTGTTGCTATCGTTTCAACTTCCAAGGGTCTGATGTCAGACCGTGCTGCACGTAAAGCAGGTCTTGGTGGTGAAATCATCGCTTACGTAGCGTAATAGGAGTAGAAAATGTCTCGTGTTGCTAAAGCACCTGTCGCTATTCCAGCTGGCGTAGAGGTGAAACTGAACGGCCAAGAAATCACTGTAAAAGGTGCGAAGGGCGAACTAACTCGCGTTCTTAACGACGCTGTTGTTATCGCTCAGGAAGAGAACAACCTTACTTTCGGTCCTAAAGAAGGTGTTGCTAACGCATGGGCTCAAGCAGGTACTGCTCGCGCTCTAGTGAACAACATGGTTGTTGGTGTTACTGAAGGCTTTACCAAGAAGCTAACTCTTAAAGGTGTTGGTTACCGTGCTGCTATCAAAGGCAACGCTGTAGGTCTAACACTAGGCTTCTCTCACCCAGTTGAGCACGAGTTGCCAGCGGGTATCAAAGCTGAGTGTCCAAGCCAAACTGAAATTGTTATCACTGGTTGTGACAAACAACTAGTTGGTCAAGTTGCGGCTGACATTCGTTCTTACCGTGAGCCTGAGCCATACAAAGGCAAAGGTGTTCGTTACGCAGATGAAAATGTGCGTACTAAAGAAGCTAAGAAGAAGTAAGGTAACACTATGGATAAGAAAGCATCTCGCATCCGTCGTGCTACACGCGCACGTCGTAAGATTGCAGAACTGGGTGCAACTCGCCTAGTAGTACACCGTACTCCTCGTCACGTGTACGCACAGGTTATCGCATCAAACGGCTCTGAGGTAATCGCAGCAGCTTCTACTGTAGAAAAAGCGATCCGTGAGCAAGTGAAGAACACTGGTAACATCGATGCAGCAAAAGCAGTAGGTAAAGCTATTGCAGAGCGCGCGCTTGAAAAAGGCGTTGACGCAGTTGCATTTGATCGTTCTGGTTTCCAATACCACGGTCGAGTAGCGGCGCTAGCAGAATCTGCTCGCGAAGCTGGTCTGAAATTCTAAGGTAGGGTTGGAAGATGGCTAAAGAACAACAAGTTCAAGCGAATGATTTGCAAGAAAAGCTAATCGCAGTTAACCGTGTATCTAAAACGGTTAAAGGCGGTCGAATCATGAGCTTTACTGCACTAACTGTAGTTGGTGACGGTAACGGTCGCGTAGGTTTCGGTTACGGCAAAGCCCGTGAAGTACCTGCAGCGATTCAAAAAGCAATGGAAAAAGCACGTCGTAACATGACTACGATCGCGCTTAACGAAGGCACACTTTTCCACCCGGTAAAAGGTCGCCACTCGGGCTCTAAAGTTTACATGCAGCCAGCGGCTGAAGGTACAGGTGTTATCGCAGGTGGTGCGATGCGTGCAGTACTAGAAGTAGCAGGTGTACACAACGTACTATCTAAAGCATACGGTTCTACGAACCCTATCAACATCGTTCGTGCGACGATCGATGCGCTAGGTAGCATGAAGTCACCAGACATGGTTGCTGCTAAACGTGGTCTAACTGTTGAATCTATTTCGGAGTAAGAACACCATGGCAACTATTAAAGTTACTCAAACTAAAAGCTCAATTGGTCGCCTACCAAAGCACAAAGCTACTTTGCGTGGTCTGGGCCTTCGTAAAATCAACCATACAGTAGAACTTGAAGATACTCCGTGTGTACGCGGTATGATCAACAAGGTTTACTACATGGTTAAAGTTGAGGAGTAATCAGAATGCGTTTGAATACTCTAGCACCGGCTGCGGGCGCTAAGACTCCTGCGAAGCGAGTTGGCCGTGGTATCGGTTCTGGCCTTGGTAAAACTGGTGGCCGTGGTCACAAAGGTCAAAAATCACGTTCTGGCGGCAGTGTTCGTCCAGGTTTTGAAGGCGGTCAGATGCCTCTAAAACAACGTCTACCTAAGTTCGGTTTCACTTCTCGTAAGAGCCTAGTGTCTGCTGAAGTTCGTCTAGCTGAACTAGCGAAAGTAACAGGTGACGTGGTTGACCTAAACAGCCTTAAAGCTGCTAACGTCATCACTAAGAACATCGAATTTGTAAAAGTTGTTCTTTCTGGTGAAATTAACAAAGCAGTGACTGTTAAAGGTCTACGTGTGACTAAAGGCGCTAAAGCTGCAATCGAAGCTGCAGGCGGTAAAATCGAAGAATAATCTTCGAAGGAAGGGTACAGATGGCTAAAAAACCAGGACAAGATTTTAGTAGTGCAAAGAATGGATTGGCGGAATTAAAGTCGCGTTTATTGTTCGTTTTAGGCGCACTTTTGGTATTCCGTGCAGGTTCCTTTGTACCACTACCTGGTATTGATGCTGCTGTACTTGCCCAATTGTTCGAACAGCAAAAAGGTACCATCGTAGAGATGTTTAACATGTTCTCCGGTGGTGCTCTTGAGCGTGCATCTATATTAGCGTTGGGCATCATGCCGTACATTTCGGCATCGATTGTTGTCCAACTGCTAACTGTAGTTCATCCAGCGTTAGCTGAACTCAAAAAAGAGGGTGAAGCAGGCCGTCGTAAGATAAGCCAATATACACGCTACGGCACGCTTGTACTTGCAACCTTCCAAGCTATTGGTATTGCAACAGGCCTACCAAACATGGTCGACAATCTGGTTGTTATCAACCAAACCATGTTTACGCTTATTGCGACCGTAAGTTTAGTAACCGGTACCATGTTCCTTATGTGGTTAGGTGAACAAATTACAGAGCGCGGAATTGGTAACGGTATCTCGTTGCTGATCTTTGCAGGTATTGTTGCTGGATTGCCTTCGGCAATCGGCCAAACAATTGAGCAAGCGCGTCAAGGTGAATTGCATGTACTTCTTCTGCTGTTGATTGCTGTATTGTCTTTCGCTGTCATTTACTTTGTTGTTTTCATGGAACGTGGTCAACGTCGTATCGTTGTCAACTACGCGAAGCGTCAACAAGGTCGCAAAGTATTTGCTGCGCAAAGTACGCATCTGCCATTAAAAATTAATATGGCCGGTGTTATTCCAGCAATCTTCGCTTCGAGCATTATCCTGTTCCCAGGAACATTGGCTCAGTGGTTCGGTCAGAACGGTGAGAGCAGCGCGTTCGGTTGGTTAACTGACGTGTCTTTGGCTCTTAGCCCAGGTCAACCTCTGTATGTAATGCTTTATGCAGCAGCGATTATTTTCTTCTGTTTCTTCTACACGGCGTTGGTATTCAACCCGCGTGAAACAGCAGATAACTTGAAGAAGTCAGGTGCATTCGTACCCGGCATCCGCCCAGGTGAGCAGACAGCTAAGTACATTGATAAAGTAATGACGCGACTAACCCTTGCGGGCGCGCTTTACATTACCTTTATCTGTCTGATTCCGGAGTTCATGATGGTCGCATGGAACGTACGTTTCTACTTCGGCGGTACATCACTACTTATCGTAGTTGTTGTTATCATGGACTTTATGGCACAGGTACAGACTCATATGATGTCTCAACAATATGATTCTGTGTTGAAGAAAGCGAATCTGAAAGGTTATGGCCGTTAATTCGGCGGTAGTCTCAGATTTCATTTACGGAGTTTAGCAATGAAAGTTCGTGCTTCCGTTAAAAAAATCTGCCGTAACTGTAAAGTTATCAAGCGTAACGGTGTCGTTCGCGTGATTTGCAGTGAGCCAAAGCACAAGCAGCGCCAAGGCTAATTAGCAGAAATTTTTACTTGAAATAGAAGGTTAGGTCGAGTATATTCCTCGGCCTACCTTTTGCGTGCAAAAGAAGTAGTATTCCGCAACGTATCCATAACGGGCTTTGTTGCGGCTAATTCTTTTTAAGAAACACTAGGAGTGAATAATGGCCCGTATTGCAGGCATTAACATTCCTGATCAGAAACATGCTGTGATTGCACTAACGTCAATCTACGGCATCGGTAAAACTCGCTCTCAAGCTATCCTAGCTGAAGTGGGTATTGCTGAAGATGTTAAGATCAGTGAACTAACTGAAGAGCAGATCGATCAACTGCGTGATGGTGTAGCTAAGTACACTGTAGAAGGTGATCTACGTCGTGAAGTATCTATGAACATCAAGCGTCTTATGGACCTTGGTTGTTACCGTGGTCTTCGTCATCGTCGCAGTCTACCACTACGTGGACAGCGTACTAAAACCAACGCTCGCACCCGTAAGGGTCCGCGTAAGCCGATCAAGAAATAATCGGGAAGGTAGAGTACAATGGCTAAACAACCAACTCGCGCTCGTAAGCGCGTACGCAAGCAAGTTGCAGATGGCGTTGCGCACATCCATGCTTCTTTCAACAACACAATCGTAACCATCACTGACCGTCAAGGTAACGCACTAGCTTGGGCTACTGCAGGTGGTTCAGGTTTCCGTGGTTCTCGTAAGTCTACTCCGTTCGCTGCACAGGTTGCTGCTGAGCGTTGTGCTGAAATGGCTAAAGAATACGGTCTAAAGAACTTGGAAGTTATGGTTAAGGGTCCAGGTCCAGGTCGTGAATCTACTGTTCGCGCACTGAACGCTGCTGGTTTCCGCATCACAAACATTGTTGATGCTACACCAATCCCTCATAACGGTTGTCGTCCACCTAAGAAACGTCGCGTATAACGTTTTTTAGATTACTGGAGAAAGATCATGGCAAGATATTTGGGTCCTAAGCTGAAGCTTAGCCGTCGCGAAGGTACTGACTTATTCCTTAAGTCTGGTGTACGCGCGATCGATACCAAGTGTAAAATTGATAACGCACCAGGTGTACACGGCGCTCGTCGCGGTCGTCTATCTGAGTATGGCGTTCAGCTTCGTGAGAAGCAAAAAGTTCGTCGTATGTACGGCGTTCTAGAAAAACAATTCCGTAACTACTACAAAGAAGCTGCTCGCCTTAAAGGCAACACAGGTGAAAACCTGCTTCAGCTTCTTGAAGGTCGTCTTGATAACGTAGTTTACCGCATGGGCTTTGGTGCAACTCGCGCAGAAGCACGTCAGCTAGTTAGCCACAAAGCTATTCTAGTTAACGGTAAAGTGGTAAACGTTCCTTCTTTCAAAGTTGCGGCTAACGACGTTGTTTCTATTCGCGAAAAAGCGAAACAGCAATCTCGCATCAAAGGTGCACTAGAAGTTGCTGAACAACGCGAAAAACCAACTTGGATTGAAGTAGATGGCACTAAGATGGAAGGTACGTTCAAGCGTCTGCCTGAGCGTTCTGATCTGTCTGCTGACATCAACGAACAACTGATCGTCGAGCTTTACTCTAAGTAAGGTTTAAACTAAAGAGAGGACACAATGCAGGGTTCTGTAACAGAATTTCTTAAGCCACGTCTGGTTGACATCGAACAAGTCAGCACGACACACGCAAAAGTAACTCTTGAGCCATTAGAGCGTGGCTTTGGTCACACTCTAGGTAATGCACTTCGCCGTATTTTACTTTCGTCTATGCCAGGTTGCGCAGTGACTGAAGTTGAAATTGAAGGCGTTCTGCACGAGTACAGCACTAAAGAAGGCGTTCAAGAAGATATTCTTGAAATTCTTCTAAACCTTAAAGGTTTGGCTGTTCGCGTTGCCGAAGGCAAAGATGAAGTGTTTATTACACTGAACAAATCAGGCTCAGGCCCTGTGGTTGCAGGTGACATCACCCATGATGGTGATGTAGAGATCGCTAACCCAGAACACGTAATTTGTCACCTAACGGATGACAACGCTGAGATCGCTATGCGTATCAAAGTTGAACGTGGTCGCGGTTACGTTCCAGCTTCAGCTCGTATCCATACTGAAGAAGATGAGCGTCCAATTGGCCGCCTACTGGTTGACGCTACGTACAGCCCAGTAGACAAGATTGCTTACGCTGTTGAAGCCGCTCGTGTAGAGCAGCGTACAGACTTAGACAAGCTTGTTATCGACATGGAAACGAACGGAACTCTAGACCCTGAGGAAGCAATCCGTCGCGCAGCAACTATTCTTGCTGAGCAATTGGATGCGTTCGTAGATCTTCGTGATGTACGTGTACCTGAGGAGAAGGAAGAGAAGCCAGAATTCGATCCGATCCTACTGCGTCCTGTAGACGATCTTGAACTAACAGTTCGCTCTGCTAACTGTCTGAAAGCAGAAGCGATTCACTACATCGGTGATCTTGTACAGCGCACTGAGGTTGAGCTACTTAAAACGCCAAACCTTGGTAAAAAATCTCTTACTGAGATTAAAGACGTACTTGCATCACGTGGTCTGTCTCTGGGCATGCGCCTAGAAAACTGGCCACCAGCGTCTATCGCTGAAGATTAATCGATACTAGTTAGAAGGATTAGGTCATGCGCCATCGTAAGAGTGGTCGTCAACTCAACCGCAACAGCTCACATCGCAAAGCGATGTTCAGCAACATGGCTAGCTCTCTAGTACGTCATGAAGTTATCAAGACTACTTTGCCAAAAGCAAAAGAGCTACGTCGCGTAGTTGAGCCTTTGATTACACTAGCTAAGACTGACAGCGTTGCTAACCGTCGTCTAGCATTTGCACGTACTCGTGACAACGAAGTAGTTGCAAAACTATTTAACGAACTAGGTCCACGTTTTGCTGCTCGTCAGGGCGGTTACACTCGTATCCTAAAAGCTGGCTTCCGTGCTGGTGATAAAGCTCCAATGGCTTACATTGAGCTTGTTGATCGCCCAGCTGCTGAAGAAGCTGCTGAGTAATCAGTTCGTATAACGAAAAAGCCGAGCGTTAGCTCGGCTTTTTTGTGCCTGTCGTATAGGTAATGTCTCTGTACGTTATCTCATCGAGACATCAAGATTTAATGCAGAGCACCACTCTACTCACTGACGACTATTCTAAATCGGTCCAGAGTCCACCGAGTGAACCTAATAGACTGTCACTGGCGCCTTGGTCGCTAAGATAGCCAAGGATTACAGGCGCAAATTGGCTGATCATCGAAGGGTCCAGACCCACTTTTTCAAAGACGCCGCGCACCGCCTCGATACTTTCAAGTTGACTAAAGAGCCCACCCGCATCGTTGAGTTGCGAGAGGCCAGGTACTAAAGACTCTAATTCGTTGCTGTTTTCAGAAGATAACTGACTTTGTGCGAACGCCAACAGTGCGCCGCCGCCCGCTGTCGCTTGTTCGCTGGTCACAGGAAGCTGACTGGTCAACAGCTCGCTTATTGGTGAAGATTGCAGGTTGAGCCCTTGGCTAACCATGTCCATAAAACCCTCTTGGCTTGATTTTTCAGTAATGGAATTGAGAAAGGCGTGCGCTTGTCCGGCAGACAGAGCCAGCAGCGCCGCAGTAAGAAGGTGTTTGCGCATAGAGCCTCCATGCAGTGTTCGCTTTAACACTCTGATAGGCCAGAGTGATTGAATGGATCAATGGGTATATTGCTTCCATAAGCGATACTTGTATCACACTCATCTCACAGTGAATAGAGCCATCTCTGCGTCAAGATGAAAAAAAGCGGCGCTCATAGAGCACCGCTGTCTGTCTTGAACTTTCGGCTGTTCTGCCAGGCTATTACAGGATAGCCAGCAATTCGACTTCGAAGACCAAGGCTGCGAATGGAGGGATCGCCGCACCAGCGCCGCGCTCACCATAGGCAAGGTCTTGAGGAATATACAGTTTCCACTTTGAGCCAACAGGCATCAGTTGTAGGGCTTCTACCCAACCTTTGATCACGCCAGTAACTGGGAATTCTGCTGGTTGGCCACGAGACACTGAGCTGTCAAATACCGTACCGTCAGTCAATTCACCGTGGTAGTGAACGCGAACTTGCTTGTCTGAAGTTGGGATTTCACCCGTACCTTCAGTGATGATTTCGTACTGAAGACCTGACTCTAGTACGGTCACTTCTGGACGTAGAGCGTTGTCTTTTAGGAAGGCTTCGCCATCTGCCGCCGCCGCTTTTGCCGCTTCTTGACGTACTGCTTCTGCACGAGTGTGCAGCTCTTGCAGCGCTTTGTTGATTTCGTCTACTTCGATTGCTGGCATGTCACCAACCAATGCTGTTGCGATACCCGCAGCAATGGCGTCAACGTTTAGGCCGTCAAGACCAGAACCCGCAAGTTGTTGACCCATTTGTAGGCCGATTCCGTAGCTGGCTTTTTGCTCTACAGTTTCAAATTTCACTTCAGACATGATGTCTCTCTTGTTGGGTGTATAAAGTCATCAAGTCTACCAGTTCTCACACAGTGATGAAACGATAGCGCCCTTTTAACTGTCACTCTCGGGGGAGAATAACCATCACTCTCGGGGTGAAATGCGCCTATCGATGAGAATTCCGTGAGATTTGACCGAGTTATTACTTAACGCGCGCAAAATCCCTATACTCGGTTGATTATCATTTTTATACTTGGGGCAGGGTAGTATTGGGAGAAATAGGGCGATGAATCGCAGAAAGAAGAAACCACAACGTGTCGATTATGCTGAGGTATTGAAAACACAGTTGGCGCGCTTTCGTCATTCAAACCCGTTGGGCGCACTCAAGCTGAAAAAGCAAGGGCCTAGTCAGCCCGACTCAAGCACGCCTGAGACGAACCCATCGTCTCCCCTTGGGGCTAAATGGCGCACGTTACCCGAGCAAGGCAAGGCGCTTTGGCATCGTCTACCTAAGTGGCATCAACGTGGGTTGATGGTACTGGTTCCACTACTTGTCATTTTGCTGATGTTGCCCACATCACAGTCGACACCGGAGACGGCTTCGGTGCAGGTTGCGTCACCTCAACGTGTCTCCATTGATATCAACACCACCTCACTGAGCCAGCAAAGCTCAACGCCAGTCTCACATCAAGAACAAGTAACAAACCCAAGACAAGTCACGAACCCGTGGCAAGAAGATACGGTGAAAAGTGGCGATACCCTAGCTGAGATGTTTCGACGCAATGGGCTCTCAATGGCGGACTTAAACGCACTCGTCAAAGTCGAGGGGCAAGATAAACCGCTTAGTCAAATTCGCCAAGGCCAGTTGGTGCGCTACAAAGTGACCGATGAAGGTCAGCTTGATATTCTTCAGCTTGAGAAAAATCAGCAATCGGTGATGTTCTTTAGGTTATCAGATGGTGGATTTGGCCGCAGTAAGTAATCACTTACCCTCTGCCCGCTACCCATTCCCCTTTGCCCCTCAAGCCCCACTCTCTCGCTTCATATCAATATGAGGGATGCCATCTTCGAGATAGACCTCAGAGGTGGCAACAAATCCATATCGGCCATAGAAGGCACTTAAGTGCTCCTGCGCGCCGATTTCAATTGCGCTGTTTGGCCACAAACGTTGGCATTGATGAATCGCTTGCTCCAACAGTTGATGACCCAGCCCGTTGCCACGCGCTTTTTCATGTGTCGCCACTCGGCCAATACTGACGCTCGGATAACTGATCCCCGCAGGCAGTAAGCGCGCGCAGGCGACCAGTTGGCCTTGCTCATAACCCAGTAGGTGATACACCCCCGTGATTGGGTCTTTGTCATCGAGCTCGGGGTATGGGCAGGTTTGTTCGACCACAAACACATCCACTCTTAGTTTGAGTAATTGATACAGTTCGTGGTTGCTCAAAGCTTCAAAGGTACGCAGTTGCCAATCCATCGGACACCTATTGGTGGTAAATAAGGGACGCCATCATATCAACCTGAGATAAGTGGCTGCAATATTAACGATCTTTGTAAAATAGAGAGAAAAAAGCCGCAGTGACTGCGGCTTAATGAAAGACGCTCTGATTGAGCAAAGTGCTATTTTTGCAGATCGATTTGGTAGACCGCAAAGCCTACATCATCATTCTCAACGAAGGCCATTGGATATTGACCTTTATCTGCGATGAACTTAGCTGCCTTTTCACCCGGTGAGGTTTCGAAACGGATATCGAGTTTTTTATCCGATTGGATAGGGGCGAAAGACCAGTTGTTGTCTGCGCTTGGTACAAACTCACCGTTTTCTTCACTGACGCGGGTAATGTACGCAGCCACAACCGAGCGGTTTTCATCTGGCGAGTCAAACGCAACAAACTCGGCACCTGTGCCTGGGAACTTGTTGCTGTACGCACGGTAGTTGTTGGTCGCAATGATAAATGGCTGTTTCAGATCAATCGCTTTCCCTTGATAAGTCAAACCGACGATACGCTCAGCATCTTCATTGATGACGTTACAGTTGCCGTCGTATTTCGCTGGCTGGGTCACATCAATCTGGTAGTTAACCCCATCAATGACGTCAAAGTTGTAAGTACGGAAGCCATCCCAATCAATCAGGCTTTGTGCGGCGCTGCTGTTGGTATCGATCTGTTTAAATTGACCGGCGCTACACTCTAGCCACTCTTTCACTTCGTGACCGCTGACTTTCATCGCCACCAAGGTATTCGGGTAGAGATAGAGATCCGCAGCGTTACGGAAGGTCAACTGACCTGACTCCACTTCGGTGTAGTTATTCGGATCGTTTTTACGACCGCCCGCTTTAAATGGCGCTGCCGCTGAGAGCACAGGGATGTCTGATAAATCAGGATCGCCTTGGATAAAGCGCTCAACGTAATCTTTTTGTGCAAGGTTGACGATTTGTACGGTGGGATCGTCTTGCACCAAGGCGAGGAAGCTGTACATCACGTCGCTGGCTTTACCAATCGGCTGATTGACAAAGTCGCGCGTCGCTTTGTGGTCTGCTTCAAGCGCTTTGACGATACCGGCATCCGCGTCGACGATAGGCTGTTTAGTCGCTGAATCAAAGATTGGGCGTGCTTCGGACTGGCCTTTCACCACCACCCACTGCTCACCTTCTTGCTTAAGCTCTAGGTCAATCACACCAACGTGGCTGCCCCAACGTCCTGGCATGACGGCGGCAACGCCGTTGATGGTACCCATTTCATTATCCACACCTTGGATGTTTTCAAAGCCTTTCCCTGGGAAGACGGCGTGCGAGTGACCAAACGCAATCGCATCAATGCCTTCTACTTCAGAGAGATAGTAAGTGGAGTTTTCTGCGCCCATTTTGTGCGGATCAGAGGATACGCCTGAGTGCGGGATGGCGACAATCACATCTGCGCCTTCAGCCTTCATTTGTGGCACTAGGGCCATCGCTGATTCTTTGATGTCTTTGGCAAACACTTTGCCTTCGAGGTTTTTCTTATCCCACACCATGATTTGTGGCGGTACGAAGCCGATGTAGCCGACTTTGATCTCGTGCTCGACACCATCGACATCTTTAAACATGTGCGACTTAATCAGGTAAGGTTTGAAGTAGTGCTCACCGGTTTTTTGGTCAAAAACGTTTGCGCTGACATAAGGGAACTCGGCACCTTCCAGCGATTTTGCCAGAAACTCTAAGCCGTAGTTGAACTCGTGGTTACCGATGTTACCCACATCGTAGCCAAGCTGATTCATTGCCTTGTAAACAGGGTGAACTTCGCCCTTCTCAATGCCTTTGGCCGCCATGTAGTCACCCATTGGGCTGCCTTGAATCAAATCACCGTTATCAACCAAGACGCTGTTTTCGACTTCACTGCGCGCGGCTTTGACTAAGGTTGCGGCGCGAGTCAAACCAATCTTTTGTGACGGTTTGTCTTTGTAGTAGTCGTAATCCATCACGTTGGTGTGGATGTCGGTGGTCTCGATAATGCGAAGTTTGATGGTTTCTGCCATCGCTGGGCTGGCCATAACCAGCATCCCGCTAAGGACAGCCAGAGAGAGAGGTTTCACTGCTACGTTCATTTTTTGCTCCGATGAGGGGGGTCAACAGTACTGCATAATGTAACAAAGTTGTATGAAACAAGAATTTCATTCATCAGGAAAACGTGATCTTAACCGTTGGTATCAACGGGTTGTGGTGCCCAACTCTCACTTTTTGCCTCGATTCGGTGTCACAAGAATCGTCTCTTATCAGCAATTGGTATAAAAAATGAAATTTTAGAATTTCAGGTAATATGTTCGCAGCGCCATAATGCCATCCATAGATTAGCAAAAGGATGACGTTATGGCGCACAAGGAAACTGTCTCTCCCTTTCCACTTCGCCAGCCCCAAGTCGAGCGCAACCTACCGCCGTTGCACGCAATGGGCCGCAGTGGTTTGAAAGCCGGTGAAGTGGCATTGGTTGGCGCAGGGCCAGGCGATGTGGAGTTGCTGACGCTCAAAGCGTTGCGCTTTTTACAGCAGGCCGATGTGGTGCTGTATGACTACTTGGTGTCAGACGAGATCATGGCGCTCGTGCCAAGCGACACCATTTTGGTCTGCGTCGGCAAACGTGCGGGTCACCACAGCGTACCGCAAGAGAAAACCAATCAACTGTTGGTCGATTTTGCTCAGCAAGGGCACAAAGTCGTGCGCATTAAAGGTGGCGATCCGTTTATTTTTGGTCGCGGCGGAGAGGAGCTCGAAGTGTTGGCTGACGCGGGTATCGCCTTTCATGTGGTACCAGGGATCACCGCTGCTGCTGGCGCGACGGCCTACGCAGGCATTCCATTGACGCACCGAGATTACGCTCAGTCGGCGATGTTTATTACCGGTCATCTCAAAGCCGAACGTGATGAGATGGATTGGTCGACATTGGCGCGTGGCAATCAAACGCTAGTCATCTATATGGGGCTGATGAAGTCCGATTGCATCCAAAGCCAGTTGATTACGCATGGCCGCGCCGCGCACACGCCAATTGCCATTATCGAGCGTGGTACGCAGCAAGCCCAACGCGTACTGAAAGGTCAATTGAGCGATTTGAGTGAATTGGCCAAAAGCGCCGAGTCCCCGTCATTGATTGTGATCGGTGAAGTGGTGGCGTTGTCCGAAAAGCTCGATTGGTTTGCCCGCGAGCAAACCGAGGCGCCCATAAGCCAACTTGGCCGCCAGAGCGCATAGCGCTTAATTTTTGCACATCACCCTGAATTTAATAGTCAGAAGCTCAACGCGAGCCGTAAAGGAAGCACCAACATGGACCAAGAACGTTTAACTCACCTCAAGCAACTGGAAGCGGAGAGTATTCATATCATCCGCGAAGTTGCCGCTGAGTTTGATAACCCTGTGATGATGTACTCCATCGGTAAAGACTCCTCAGTAATGCTGCATCTTGCGCGTAAAGCGTTTTACCCAGGCAAGATCCCATTTCCATTGCTGCACGTCGATACCGACTGGAAGTTTAGAGAAATGATCGAATTTCGCGATAGAACCGCGAAGAAGTATGGCTTTGAGCTTTTGGTCCATAAGAACCCAGAAGGTCTGGCGATGGGCATCAACCCATTCGATCATGGCTCTTCGAAACACACGGACATCATGAAAACCCAAGGGTTAAAGCAGGCGCTGAACAAATACGGCTTTGACGCTGCCTTTGGCGGTGCCCGCCGTGACGAAGAGAAGTCTCGAGCGAAAGAGCGCGTCTACTCATTTCGAGATAAAAACCACACCTGGGACCCGAAAAACCAGCGTCCAGAGCTATGGCGCACCTATAACGGTCAAATCAACAAAGGCGAAAGTATTCGTGTGTTCCCACTGTCGAACTGGACTGAGCTCGACATCTGGCAATACATCTACTTAGAGAACATCGAGATTGTGCCTTTGTACTTGGCGGATACGCGTCCTGTTGTTGAGCGTGATGGCATGTTGATCATGGTCGATGACGAGCGCATGAAGCTGCAACCGGGTGAAGTGGTGGAAGAGAAAAGCGTGCGTTTTCGTACCTTGGGTTGTTACCCACTGACTGGGGCGATTGAGTCCACCGCCAACAC
>NZ_JCBDGX010000049.1:0-16818 GCF_059834345.1 Vibrio sp. R11-SG3-ISO3-SZ | reverse complement strand
AAGTCACCCGCTTGCAGTTTGTACTCAGCTTTGACGCGTTTTTTGTTCACTCGTACTTCGCCTTTGCGCAAAATGCGGTAAACCACACTTTTCGGCAGGCTTTTGAGTTGGTTGCGCAAAAAGTTATCAATGCGCTGACCAGCCATGTCGTCATCTATATCGACGAATTGGACTTTCGTTCTAATTTCGCTCATCGGGCTATTCTAACACTCTCATAACCGTGCTTGAAATCACATTTCCTCTGCAATTTAAACGCGGTTTTATCTCAAACAATGAGTCTCAGTTCTGCTACGGATACTTTTTAACCGTGGCATTTGCAAATCTGTATTAAAACCAAACTAATAACTTTAAATACAAGGTTTTATAAAAAACAAAATTTGATTTTTTAGCGTTTTATTATAAAGCAGATTGCTGTGTTTACTGGGTACTGCTATAGTTCACACCTGCAATAAATGATTTGGTTGCATTTTACACAAACCCAATCATCTTAGCGCAAGACGGTAAGTAGCCAGCTAATTTAGCAAAATGCAGCATACGGCGTAAGACATTTTCGACATTAGTAAAATTGTTGCCCTGCTTACTGCTCCATCATGTTTGAGTATCGACCGCTAATGATAGCGGCTTACACGCCAGCGCGTGTAAGACTGAAGTGCCCTGAGAGCATCCCTCCAGCCGGGAGGCTGCAACGACATAAGCCATGGGATCAGGCACCGTGATAGAGAAAAAAGGCAACAATATACAAAAGAATGACAACGAGATTTATCAATGAAAAGAATGTTAATTAACGCAACTCAAAAAGAAGAGTTGCGTGTTGCACTGGTTGATGGCCAGCGACTGTATGATCTAGATATCGAAAGTCCAGGACATGAATCAAAGAAAGCAAATATCTACAAAGGACGTATCACCCGCATCGAACCTAGTCTAGAGGCCGCCTTCGTTGACTACGGTGCAGAAAGACACGGTTTCCTCCCTCTCAAAGAAATTGCCCGCGAATACTTCCCTAACGGTTACACCTATCAAGGTCGTCCAAGCATTAAAGAAGTGCTAAAGGAAGGCCAAGAAGTGATCGTGCAGGTAGAGAAAGAAGAGCGTGGTAGTAAAGGCGCAGCCTTAACCACCTTTATCTCTCTTGCGGGTAGTTACCTTGTATTAATGCCAAACAACCCACGCGCGGGTGGTATTTCTCGACGCATTGAAGGCGACGAGCGTACTGAACTCAAAGCGGCATTGAGCACGCTTGAGCTCCCGCAAGGCATGGGACTGATTGTTCGCACCGCGGGTGTGGGCAAAAGTGCTGAAGAGCTGAAGTGGGACTTGAACGTTCTGCTTAACCATTGGGGTGCGATCAAACAAGCCTCTGATGCGAATCCAGCACCGTTCTTGATTCACCAAGAAAGTAACGTGATTGTCCGAGCGATTCGTGACTATTTGCGCCGCGATATTGGTGAAATCCTGATCGACAGCAACACCATTTACGAACGTGCACTTGAGCACATCCGTTTGGTGCGTCCTGACTTTGTCAATCGTGTGAAAAAGTACGATGGTGAAGTGCCACTGTTTAGCCACTACCAAATTGAAAGCCAGATAGAATCTGCCTTCCAACGCGAAGTGCGCCTGCCTTCAGGCGGTTCTATCGTTATTGACCCAACGGAAGCGTTGACGTCTATCGATATCAACTCGGCACGCGCCACCAAAGGCGGCGACATTGAAGAGACAGCGCTCAATACTAACCTAGAAGCGGCGGATGAGATCGCACGCCAATTGCGTTTACGTGATTTGGGTGGCCTGGTCGTTATCGACTTCATCGACATGACACCGGTGCGTCACCAGCGTGAAGTTGAAAACCGCCTTCGTGACGCGGTTCGTATGGACAGAGCGCGCGTGCAAATTGGTCGTATCTCTCGCTTTGGCTTGCTAGAAATGTCTCGTCAACGCCTAAGCCCGTCGCTTGCAGAAGCAAGCCACCATATTTGTCCTCGCTGTAGCGGTACAGGCGTGGTGCGTGATAACGAATCACTCGCCCTGTCAGTATTGCGCTTGATTGAAGAAGAAGCACTAAAAGACAACACTGCCCAAGTGTTGGCTGTAGTTCCTGTACCTATCGCTTCTTACTTGTTGAATGAAAAACGTCGCTCGGTTAACCACATCGAACGCATTCAAGAAGTTAAAATTACCGTGGTACCGAACTCTGACATGGAAACCCCTCACTTCGATGTGATTCGTGTACGTGAAGGTGAAGAGTTTGATCTGCTCTCTTATTTGCTACCACAAAAATTGGAAGCGATGAAGGAAGCAGAAAGCCGTGATGTTGCAGAAACAGAAGTGAAACCGAAGAAAATCGAAGAGCCTGCTCTTAAAGGATTTGCCTCGGCAACACCATCTGCACCAACGCCACCACCTGCTGCGCCAAAAGCGGTAGAGAAACCGGTTGAAGAGACTCCGGCTCAACCTGGCGTCGTTGCTCGCCTGTTTAAAGCACTGGCTGGCTTCTTGTTTGGTTCTAATAGCGAAGCAGAGAAGAAAGAAGAAAAACCAGTCGAAAGCGAGAAGAAAGACAACGCGAGTAACAACAATCGCAACCGTCGTGGTCGTAATGACAATCGCCGTCGTAACAACAATCGTGATGACAAACGCGATAACCGTGATGACCGCCGTCGCAATAGCAACCGTGATGACCGCCGTCGCAATAGCAACCGTGATGACAAGCGTCGCAATAACAATCGCGATGAAGTCGAAGCAACAGAAAGCAACGCGACCACTGAGCGTAAGAGCCAGAACCGCAAGCCAAAGCAAGATCGCCGCAATACCAAGCGCGATGATGCCACAAAAGGCAATGCGAAAGTTGCGGAAGAAGGATTGAAGCTTGCCGCTGATGCCCAGCAAACTGAGCCTACCAAAGCGCGTGAAGAGAAAACTGAAAAAGTGAAAGAGCGTCGCCAGCGCCGCAAACTCACCAAACAGGTTCGCGTGAAAGATCAACAAGCTCAGGCCCAAGCCGATGCCAATGCTCAAGAAGCAAAAGCTGAGGCGGTTGTTGAGTCCGTTGAACAGACGAACGACACAGCGAATGAACAAGCTGAACAGCCTAAGCAGCGCCGCAACCGCCGCTCACCGCGTCACTTACGTGCAAGTGGTCAGCGTCGTCGTCGTGGACGTGATCGTCGCCCTAACCCGTTCCGTTTGCGCAAAGGCGGTGTCGCGTCACCAGAAATGGCGATGGGTAAAGTGATGCCAAGCTACGGCATTACTAAACCAACTGCGAAGCCTAAAGTGGAAAAAGAGACCACAGAGGTAACAGTGACCCTTGGTGGATTTGCCTGCCCAGAAATGGCAATGGGTAAAGTGATCATTCGTCGCGAGCAACCTGTCCAGGCTCAAGCTGAGACCGTGCCTTCACCAGTGGAAGCCGAAGTGGTGAACGTCACTCCTGAAGCACCTAAAGCGGTCAAAGCCGAAACGGTAGAGGCTCCAGCGCCAGTTGAAGCCGTTGCAGACAAGGTGGTTGAAGAGACCGTCGCGACGGAATCAGCGCCAGCGGACGTCTCTGAGCTAGTGACCCCAGCTGTTGAACCCGTAGTTGAACAGGCAGAAGTCAAACCGGAACCGAAAGTAGTTAAGCCAGCGAAGGCTTCTCCTCTGAAAGGATTTGCTTCTGCGCCGATGGCTAAAGCCCCTGGCAGCGATGAAATGAAAGAGATTTCAGTGGTCGCCGCGCCTCTTCGTCAAGAGCGCTATCAGCCTAAAGGAGCCGGCAGTCAAGTCGCGCGCAACCAGGCAAGCGCAGCGATGGCAAAGCCACAAGGTTACTAATACAACCTTAATCCCTCAGTAAGACAGCCCCTTTTTGGGGCTGTTTTTTCTCTGTGATACACCCTCACTGTGTCACACACCACATGCTACACTCTAGTCATTATTGAACTTAATCACACTTTTAGGTAGCATTCGCGGTCACGAACTGAATTAACGTTTTAGCAACCCTTTCGATACCCATATCAAAAGTATCATCGCATTTTGCGCACTATGACGTCATTCAGACTAGGCCTAACTCATGAGCAGAACAAAATAAGTATGTTTGAATTTCCTCAATTTTCTAAGCACTCGGTGAAAAACGATGTGCTCTCTGGCCTAACGGTCGCCCTGGCTTTAGTCCCAGAAGCCGTCGCTTTCGCGTTTGTCGCCGGCGTTGACCCTATGGTTGGCCTGTACGCCGCCTTTATTGTTGGTTTAATTACGTCCATTTTTGGCGGTCGTCCAGGTATGATTTCAGGCGCGACGGGTGCCATGGCCGTGGTTATGGTTTCACTGGTTGCCAGTCATGGCGTACAGTATTTATTCGCTG
This sequence comes from Vibrio sp. R11-SG3-ISO3-SZ, assembly GCF_059834345.1. Classification (NCBI taxonomy): domain Bacteria; kingdom Pseudomonadati; phylum Pseudomonadota; class Gammaproteobacteria; order Vibrionales; family Vibrionaceae; genus Vibrio; species Vibrio sp. R11-SG3-ISO3-SZ. The sequence continues at coordinate 12,479 of NZ_JCBDGX010000049.1, read as the reverse complement.
CCATCATGCTTGCCGGCATCTTACAAGTCGCCGCGGGTATCTTTAAGCTAGGTAAATTTATTCGCATCGTACCTCACCCTGTGATGATCGGCTTTGTGAATGGATTGGCGATCGTTATCTTCCTCGCTCAGTTAGGCCAATTTAAAGCCCCGGATATCAACGGTATGCTGACTTGGCTACCACAAGGTCAAATGATGCTGATGTTGGGCTTAGTTGCACTGACCATGGCCATCATCCATTTCTTGCCTAAAATCACTACAGCAGTGCCCTCTTCGCTCGTGGCCATCGTGACCGTCACCGCTTTGGTGGTGGGTTTAGACCTCGAAACACGTACCGTGGTTGACTTTCTTCGTACCATGTCTGGTGATGATGCTGCGACACTGGCGGGCTCACTGCCCACCTTCTCCATCCCTATGGTGCCGTTTACCCTTGAGACGCTGCAAATCATCCTACCCTACGCCATCATTTTAGCGGCGATTGGCCTGATCGAATCACTATTAACCCTGACGGTTCTCGATGAAATGACCAATACTCGCGGTCAATCTAACCGCGAATGTATCGGCCAAGGTATGGCGAACATGACTTGCTCCGTCTTTGGCGCGATGGGTGGTTGTGCCATGATTGGTCAATCGATGATTAACGTCAATTCGGGTGGTCGTGGCCGCCTTTCCGGTATTGTTGCTGCGGTTGCCTTGCTGATGTTTATTTTATTTGCGTCGGCTCTGATTGAGATGATTCCGCTGGCGGCTCTGGTTGGCGTCATGTTTATGGTTGTGATCGGTACCTTTGAATGGGCAACCTTCAAACTAGCACGCCGCGTACCAAAACAAGATTTCTTCGTGATTGTTCTCGTCACTGTGGTCACGGTATTAACTGACCTGGCCGTCGCCGTTGCGGTCGGTGTGATCGCTTCTGCCTTGATGTTTGCATGGCAGCACGCCAAACACATTTATGCTGATACGCGCATCAATGACGAGGGGTCAAAAGAGTACAAGATTCATGGTCCGGTGTTTTTTGGCTCTACCGCCAACTTCCTTGAGCTGTTTAACGCACAAGATGATCCAAGTGATGTGATCGTCGATTTTGCCGACTCTCGCGTCACTGACCACTCAGCGATTGAGGCCATTGAAACCTTGGCGGATCGCTACGCGACCGTCGGTAAGACATTGCACCTGCGCCATCTCAGTCCAGACTGCCGTAAGCTGCTACATAAAGCCGGTAGCTTAGTGGAAATCAATGTCAAAGAAGACCCAAGCTACAAGGTGGCCACCGACGTCTTAGCAGGCTAACGGTTCGCTTTTATCGATAGCACAGAAACAGTAAGGGCTTCCAATTGGAAGCCCTTTTTATTAACCGCGATGATTACAGCAGTTGATTCAACTTTTCGCCCACTAAGGACTTACGCCATCCTTGCATCACGTCCGGTAAGGCCGCAGGATCTCGGTCTTTTTTCCATACCCAAGTGATGATCTGATTGAGCTGTTTTTTTGAGGCAATGAATTCAGTCGCCAGACCTGAGCTTTGTCCAGCGTGTTTAACTTCATCCTTTAGACGTTTAAACACCTGCTTGTAGCCTGGTAAATCCATCAAACGTTCAATTTTCTCTGGGTACTCGTCTGCTGGCGTCATTTTGGCTTCTTTCACCAACGAAATGAGTCGCGTAGCATGACGTTGCACGGATCTTGGGTCCATGCCTTCTTGCTCCATACGCTGCTTGTTTTGCAAACCCAGTCTCGCGACGTTGAGCAAATCATTTTCTTTAAACACAAAGTTTAACGCTAAGTCACGACGCAGCGCTTCTTTATAACGCCAAGTGGCCAGAGGCTTCAATATGGCCAGCTCTTTAGGTTTCAGTTGCCATGCGCCCTTGATGTCTAAATAAGCGTTAGCTGGATCGATACTTTTGATTCGCTTTGCGGCCAGCATTTCGCTCTCCTGCTGCGCTGCGTCCCACCAGCCTGCTTGAGTCACTGCATCAAGCAGTTTTTCATACAGTGGCAAGAGGTAGAACACGTCTGCCGCCGCGTAGTCGAGTTGCTTATCTGAGAGTGGACGAGCTAACCAATCGGTGCGTGATTCACTTTTATCGAGCTCTACACCTAAGTAGTGATCAACCAGGGCAGCAAAGCCGGTTGACAGGCCATGGCCGAGAAACGCCGCCATCACTTGCGTGTCTACCATGGGAAACGGCAAGCAATCAAAGCTATTGTTAAACACTTCTAAATCTTCACCACAGGCGTGGAGCACTTTCAGCACCGAGCTGTCTTTGAGCAGAGCCACAAACTCACTCATGTCATCAATCACGGTTGGATCGATTAATGAGAGCTGCTCGCCATCGAACAGTTGTATCAGCCCTAGCTGTGGGTAGAAGGTACGCGTTCTGACAAACTCGGTATCGAGCATCACTACATCCACCTGGCGTGCTTGCTGGCAGATAGAGTTTAGTTGTTGGGTATCGGTAATGATTTGGTAATTCACAAAGGTCTCGCTACGCCTATAGAGTGGCGTTCTAGTTGCGGCACATAAAAAATGCCGACCATGGTTATGTCGGCATTCTAACATCAAAGCTTACGATCTGCTTAGCGAGTTTAGCTATCGTGCTTGGCCAGATTCGCTTCGTTTTCCTCTCGCAGAACGCGACGTAAAATCTTACCAACGTTGGTTTTAGGTAAGTCTTCTCTAAACTCAACCAATTTTGGCACTTTATAGCCGGTCAGATGCTTACGACTGTGAGCAATCACTTCCTCTTTGGTGAGGCTTGGATCTCGCTTGACAACGTACACTTTGACCACTTCACCAGAGACATCGTGAGATTGACCGATTGCCGCCACTTCCAGCACCTTGCCATGCAGAGCAACCACATCTTCTATCTCATTCGGGTAGACGTTGAAACCGGAGACCAGAATCATGTCTTTTTTACGATCGACAATATAAATCATGCCGTGCTCATCGAATTTGACGATGTCACCCGTTGACAACCAACCTTCGCTGTTGATCACCTCTTTAGTCGCTTCCGGACGCTGCCAGTAACCTTGCATCACTTGAGGGCCGCGTACTTGTAGTTCTCCAACCTCGGTGGTTGGTAATACCTGTCCGGCATCATCCACAATACGCACTTCCGTTGAAGGAACAGGCAATCCAATCGCACCTGTGTAGTCTTTCAAATCGTAAGGGTTCCCCGTTACTAGCGGCGAGCATTCGGTCAGACCATAGCCTTCAAGTAAGTGAATGCCAGTTGTCTTCTTCCATTGGTCGGCAACCGCGCGCTGCACCGCCATGCCACCACCAACGGCGAGCTTAAGCTTGCTGAAATCAAGTTCGTGGAAATCTTCATTGCTCACCAAGGCATTGAACAAGGTGTTCACCCCAGTGATCGCGGTGAAAGGGTGCTTTTGCAACTCTTTGACAAAGCCTGGAATGTCTCTTGGGTTGGTGATCAACAGGTTCTGGCACCCCAGTTCAACAAACAGCAAACAGTTCACCGTCAGAGCGAATACGTGATACAGCGGCAGCGCTGTTACCACTAATTCACGCCCTTCTGTCAAGACAGGGCCGTAAGCACCTTTCGCCTGCAAAACGTTAGCAATCATATTGCGGTGGGTTAGGATTGCGCCTTTCGCCACCCCTGTCGTCCCGCCCGTGTATTGCAAGAATGCAATGTCATCCCCCGACATAAACGGCTTCACGTACTGTAGACGACGGCCTTTGTGGAGGGCTTTGCGCATCGAGATCGCCCCAGGCAAGTCATATTTTGGCACCATGCCTTTGACGTACTTAACGACAAAATCGACCAAGGTACCTTTCGCTCGAGGCAGCATTTGCCCAAGGCTCGTCAACACCACGTGCTTAACAGGCGTGTTCTCCACCACTTGCTCAAGCGTACTGGCAAAGTTGGAGACAATCACAATCGCTTTGGCACCAGAGTCATTGAGCTGATGCTCCAACTCACGTGGCGTGTAAAGCGGGTTAACGTTGACGGCGATCAGCCCAGCTCGCAATACACCAAACAGGGCGACCGGATATTGCAGCAAGTTTGGCATCATCAACGCGACGCGATCACCCTTTTGCAACTTAAGATCGTTTTGTAAATAGGCGGCAAACGCTCGGCTGCGTTCCTCCAATTTACGGAAGGTCATCACCGACCCCATATTCACAAAAGCAGGTTGATCCGCGTATTTTTGTACGGACTGCTCAAACATCTCAACCAGAGATGGATACTGGTCCGGGTTAATGTGCTCAGGTACATCGCTTGGATAGCGTGACAACCAAGGTTTATCCACGTTAATACTCCTCGAAAAAACAGCGTGCGCGCGCCGATATCGTTATGTTGTTATTGGCCTATTACAGCACAGGCGCAGCGCCCGCGCACGGAAGACTCAAACACTTGTTTAAATTTTGTTAACTAAGCCAAAAATTAGGTCAGATACTCTAGAAGGATGCTCTAAATGGCAGTGATGTCCGCCCGAGAGGGTGACAAACTCGCGCACCGGATTTGCCTCTGACGTCATGGGCTTCAAATGAGAAAAGCCTTGCTCTCCCAGCACAATGATCTGAGGGCAGACTATCGCATCGCGGATCGCTTGAGCATGCTGATGAGACATCCGGTAGAGGGAGTCACTTTGCAAAGCGGTGTCATGGCGCCAAGCCCAGCCCTGTTCGGTTTGCTTAATTCCGCGCAGCACAAGCGGCGTAATTTGTGCCTCCGTCAGCGAGTTGACCGAGGCACGCCGGGCTACCGCATCGTCCGCTGAGCTCATCAAACGCACAGGCTTACGACGAATACGTTGGCGGCTCATCACCCCTTGGCGCAATCTTGTGACCGCACACTCCGGCGTCTCCGCAAGCGGCCCATCGCCTTCAATCTGGACTAATCCAGCCACCTGTTCTGGAAACGCGGCACTATAGCAACTTGCGATCAAAGCACCAAGCGAATGTCCAACCAATACGGTTCTGTTTGGCGATAACTTAGCCAAAACTTGGTAAACATCGTCGATATAGTCATGAAACGAATAGAAATGAGGAGAGGCTTTATGAAATGAGTGCCCATGTCCAGGCAAGTCTACGGCGCACAAGTGGGCGTGAGGTAACTGATGCGCTAGTGCTGTCATTACAGTAGTGAAACTGGCGGCGTTGTCTAACCAACCGTGCAAAAAAACGACCGAGACACCGGCCGTTTGTTTATCTCCTAGCTCAAGGGTGGCGACCTTGCCGCCGTCAATCTGGTAGTGGCAATGTTCAAACGTCATTTGACTTCCTGAATCACGCGCCCTTCTCTTGGTCGGTACCCCACATCACGACAGTAGTAGCCTCGGCAAGGGAACATATAGCTGCCAAAGTCATCCACAATCACACGCTCTTCAATACGCCACAAGTGAAGGGTCGCTTGTTTCATCACAGGAAACTGATGTAAGTAATCACCGACTTTACCCTCTTCGACACCCGCAGATTGCCCCAGCGTCGTGATCAAGCGTCCTTCAGCTAAGCTGACAGGATCCACAAAACCGGGCACATAGGCGACGTAGCGACCGTTGGGCTCTTGCGTGATGTCAGGCTTACCACTACTTGAGATAGGCAGATTGACTATTTCTATCCGCGTTTGTGAATCCAGATTCTTCACGTCGGCAATCACGCCGCCAAGGCGCACAGGGTGAGATTGTGAGGCATCCCACTGCGCGTAATCTGTCACGAGCGCAGGGTCGTCATTCACTAGCTGTGTGGGCAGTGTGCTGCATGCCGTCATGAGAAACGTAGTCGCAAAAAGGAGTAGTGCTGATTTCATCGGAGACTCTTTATCGGAAAAAGGAAAGTGTGCTAGATATAGAGATCGACACCAAGCATCTGCGAGAGTTCATCTCGCTTCACCTGATGCATCACATTCATATACTCTTCCATCGCTTTACGGCTCTTGCCTTCTGGAAGATCATATTGAACCTTCGCCCGTTCGACGTCAGATTCTGTGATGGGGCGAATAGAATTCGCAACGGCGTTTGCCACCTTGGTCGGCTGCGAAACCTCGTTACCCTTACTTTGCTTGTTTACCCCCTGTTTTTTATTGGCTTTATTCGCACGATTCGGTCCGGGGACCGAGGGGGGTAAACCGTTTATAGACACCATACTATTCACTCATTTCGCTGTGCGCTCACTGGGCAGAGTATTATTCACGCCCAGGAAGCTTTTTCCACGCAACCGTATCGCGAAGATAAACAGGGCTGGCTTCTTCTGCACTGACACTGAGTCCCTCTCGCCAAGCTTGCTCGGCCAAGATCACCATATCCTGCGCATCCGGGAACAGCACATCACCCGCTTTCAGCGTTAATGGGAGTTCCGCCAGCGGCGCTTGATAGGTTTGCCACCCCGTTCCTGCCGTGTGCCAGCACTGCGCATCAGAAGGCGTGCGTTGAACGAGCTCATCGGGAGCAATCACGCACTCTTCATCCACATTGGCCCAGCTGCCATCTTCTTGACGCTGAAAACGTCCCCAATACACTTCACTCATGCGAGCATCAATGGCGCACGCAACTTGCTCCGCTTGGTGGAGACGGTAGCTACCTTGAGCCATCGCGGCGAGTGTCGACACACCAATCATGGGCAGATCCGCACCAAACGCTAAACCTTGTGCAATACCAATGCCAATACGTACGCCAGTAAAACTACCCGGGCCTTGACCAAAGGCTAACGCGTCTAAATCTTGTAGCGTAAGCCCGGCTTCTTTTAGCACTTCATCGACCATAGGAAGAATCTTCTTGGTGTGATCACGCGGGGCGACTTCACTGCGAACAAACACTTTGTCGAAGGCTAATAGGGCCACAGAGCAGTTCTCTGTAGCGGTATCTAGGGCAAGAATTTTTGCGCTCATGATGTTCTCTAAATCTAATTTCATTAATCTTTATTGGGCTGGAGGAACTGCTTTATCGCTTCAATATCCCGTGTACGAGGAATTGGAGGTAAACTGGCTAAGAACACACCACCGTAATCACGTGTTACTAATCGATTATCACAAATGATTAGCGCTCCCCTGTCCGTTTTATCACGAATCAATCGCCCTACGCCCTGCTTTAACGTAATCACCGCATCAGGAATTTGTACCTGTGCAAACGGGTCTCCCCCTTTTAACTGACAATCCTCAATACGTGCTTTAAGCAGTGGGTCATCGGGCGCGGTAAACGGCAGTTTGTCGATAATAACACAGCTCAGCGCGTCGCCTCTAACATCTATCCCTTCCCAAAAGGCCCCTGTCGCCACCAGCAGTGCATTACCCAACTCCATAAACTCCGCCAAGGTCTTTTGTTTACTTGTCTCACCTTGCATAAGAACCGGGACATTGAGTACCGCGCGAAATCGCTCAGTCAACTCTCGCATCATCGAATGGGAGGTACACAAGAAAAAGCAGCGACCTTGGTTTTGTTCAATGACAGACGCGAGTAAAGCAACCAGTTTGTCTGGTAAACCCGCCGAATTTGGCTCGGGAAGATAACGGGGCACGCAAAGTCTCGCCTGCTGTTGGTAATCAAATGGGCTAGGTAGCGACATCTGCTGAGTGGGCTGTATACCCAAACGAGACGTGAAGTGCGCAAAATCTTGATTAACCGCTAACGTTGCAGAGGTAAATACCCACGCACCGGGTTTGAGCGTCATTTGTTCATGGAACTTATCCGCCACACTCAAGGGCGTAATGTGCAAACTGAAATGACGAGGCGTCGTGTCATACCAGTAGGAGTAGCCCGTGATAGAGACATCACACACGCGCTCCAAGCGCGCTTTGATGGTACTCGCTCGCTCAAAAGCGCTATCAAGCAACTGGCTGCGGCCAAGGGCTAATTTCAACACTTCAACGGTAAAATCAAGGCTCTCTTCAAGACGGTTCAACTCTCGAGCGATCGACGGTGATTTGATCGCTTCACGCCAATTGCCACGAAACCCAGGTTCACCCAGAGTAATGCGCAGATCCATCGCACATTGACCCAGTTTTTCCGCGACCTTTTGCAGTTGACGCATGTCTTTTGCTTCGGTGCGATAGGCGATCTCAATATCTTTGCACAGCTCCTGTATTTGGCGACTGGATAACGACTGACCAAAATACTGGCTAGCAATATCCGGCAGTTGGTGTGCCTCGTCGAATATAAACACGTCCGATTCTGGGATCAGTTCACCAAACCCCGTCTCTTTAATGGCTAAATCGGCCAAAAAGAGGTGATGATTGACGACAACCACATCCGCTTCCATCGCTTTTTTACGCGCTTTGAGTACAAAACAGTCTTGGTAGCTAGGGCACTCTTTTCCCAAGCAGTTATCGTTGGTGGACGTAATGGTCGGAATCACAGGGCTGTCTTCCGCAATCGCATCACAATCGCCCAAATCTCCGGTTTTTGTCTCTGAAGACCAGCTGCGCACTTTGACCAACTGACTGAGTAAGGTCGGATCCGAACTTTGATGGTGACTCTCGAGCATTTGTCGACTTAGACGATCTAGACAGAGATAGTTAGCACGACCTTTCAGCAAGGCCACTTGTCCGTAAAACCCGAGCGCTTCGACCATCAGTGGTAGATCGCGGTGGTAGAGCTGCTCTTGTAAGTTCTTTGAACCAGTACTGATTACGGTTTTCTTGCCGCTTTGCAGCGCGGGCACCAAGTAGGCGAACGTTTTTCCGGTTCCCGTTCCCGCTTCAACCACGAGCTGCGAACCATCTTGAATCGCTTGATGCACCGCCTCTGCCATATCTAACTGTGCTTGGCGAGGCTGAAAGCCTGGGATGGCCTTGCCCAAGGCGCCATCTTGAGTGAAGGTTTTTGCAATCATTCGACAATACGATAAGAGGGGTTACTGGGGATTATGTCAGTTTTTTAAAAAGGGCGCGAATGTGTTTCGCGCCCTAAGTTGGTAGATAAGCAAGTAGAGAGGTGACGAGTGGATTAGCGTTTGTTGAGGTAACGCGCTAACCACGCAGGACCGGAAAATCCAGTGTGCTGATCAAGCATGGCTCTGGCCGCTTCACTTGGCGACGCTTTGCATTCCCACATTTCTCCTAAAATTTGTTCATCAATTTCATGATCACCGAGCAGCGCATGAACACGCTCAGAATACAGTTTGCGGGCGAGGAGTTCTTTATCCATACATACCACCTTAAACAACTCTTTGAGAGTAGAATGAGTCAACCTTGAGCTTATTCGTATTGCCCGAACAGTGCGCCCTCATTTCACTGGCCTGCGACCTTCGTTGACGATACAGAGAAGCAGATAATCAATTAACTCAGATTAATTGTTGAAACCAATCTGATATTAGTTTAATTGTAGCTTCAATATTGCGTGTGGCTTCACCGTTCGAAGCGGCGCAAAAATTTTACTTTTAAAAAAAAATAATTCTCGGAAGTATCGACTTAATGGAAAAGAAAACACTACTGACGCACTGTACAGACGCTGCGGGCCTGATTTCTAAAATCACTAACATCTGTTATAAGCATCAACTCAACATCATTCACAACAACGAATTTGTCGACAATACCAGCGGCCACTTCTTCATGCGTACCGAATTGGAAGGTTACTTTAATGATCAAACCTTGTTGGCCGATCTAGACCAAGCGCTACCTGCCGGTACGAAACGTAAATTGATTGGCTCTGAGCGCAAACGCATTGTCATTTTGGTCACCAAAGAAGCGCACTGCTTGGGTGATATTCTTATGAAAAATTACGATGGTAGCCTAGATGTTGAGATTGCGGCCGTGGTCGGTAACTACGACAACCTGCAAAGCCTGACAGAAAAGTTTGACATTCCTTATCACTGCGTCTCTCACGAAGGGTTAAACCGTGAGGAGCATGAGCAGAAAATGCTGGAAGTGATTGAGCAGTATGAACCGCACTACTTAGTGCTCGCGAAATACATGCGCGTTCTTACTCCCTCTTTTGTCGAAAAGTACAACCATAAGATCATCAACATTCACCACAGCTTCTTGCCTGCGTTTATTGGCGCGAAACCATATCAGCAAGCGTATGAGCGCGGTGTCAAAATCATCGGCGCAACGGCGCATTTTGTCACCAACGACCTCGATGAAGGCCCGATCATTAAGCAGGACGTAATTCCAGTCGATCATAACTTCAACGCCCAAGATATGGCGCAAGCAGGTCGCGATGTGGAGAAAAACGTTCTCAGCAAAGCGCTAACCAAAGTCCTTAATGACCATGTATTTGTCTACGGAAACAAGACGGTCATTTTGTAACGCTTTCTCAGTGGGAATAAAAAAACGCCAGATGGAGCGACTCCATCTGGCGTTTTCTATTGAACACATTAGAGCTTAATCGCCAGCTCGACACCTTGTTTAATTGCACGCACCGCATCCAACTCACCGGCATAATCCGCGCCGCCAATCACATGCAGTTTGTCGCCAAACTTCTCCCACTCATTCTCAAACGGACGAACGGATTCTTGGCCCGCGCAGATGATCACTTTGTCGGCCTCGAGTAACTGCTTTTGTTCATCAATCGCAATGTGCAGTCCTTGGTCGTCAATCTTCTCGTAACTCACCCCACCAAGCAGGTGAACCCCACGTTTTTCCAGTGTCCGCTTATGAATCCAACCTGTGGTTTTTCCCGGACCTTTGCCGACACGCCCTTTACGACGTTGCAACACCCACACGGTTTTATCACTGAGCGAATCTGGGTAAGGGAACAAGCCGCCCGGATGTGAAATCGCTTTGTCGATACCCCACTCATGCAGCCAATCGTCAAGATTGTGTCCTTGAGGCTCGGTGAGCATGGTGGCAACGTCGACACCAATGCCGCCGGCTCCCACAATCGCCACCTTGTCGCCAACGTAGGTTTTTTCGCGAATTAGAGTTTGGTAATCCACCACTTTCTCTTGGTTATCAATCCCCTCAATAGTCACTTTACGAGGTTCAACACCACTGGCCATGACCACTTCATCGTACTCCGCCAATAGATCGAAATTCGCTTCCGTCTCTAAATGGAGTTTGACGCCCGTTTCATCAATGCGGTTAGCAAAATAGCGGATGGTTTCACGAAACTCTTCCTTGCCCGGGATCTGCATGGCAAGACGGAACTGACCACCGATACGGTCACTGCGTTCAAACAAATCCACTTGATGGCCTCGCTCGGCCAAAGTCGTGGCACACGCCAGGCCAGCAGGACCTGCGCCCACCACGGCAATGTTTTTCGCCTTCTGCACCGGCGAGACAATCCACTCTTCCTCTCGACAGGCGAGCGGGTTGACTAAGCAGCTTGCACGTTTACCTTTGAAGACATTGTCCAGACAGGCTTGGTTACAACCGATGCAGGTGTTGATGAGCTTCGCCTTGTCCTGCTCGGCTTTGGCGACGAAATATGGGTCTGCTAAGAATGGACGCGCCATCGAGACCATATCCGCATGGCCACTCTCTAAGATTCGCTCCGCTTCATCGGGCATATTGATTCGGTTACACGTCACAATCGGCACATTGACATGCGGCTTCACTTTCTCGGTCACCCACGTAAACGCGCCTCGCGGGACTTGCGTCGCAATGGTTGGAATCCGCGCTTCGTGCCAGCCGATGCCGGTGTTGATGATGGTGACCCCAGCCGCTTCTAGCGCTTTGGCGAGCATCACCACTTCATCAAATGTGCTGCCCTCTTCCACCAGATCCAGCATCGATAGACGGAAAATGATAATGAATTCTTCGCCAACTGCTTTTCGAATGGCTTTGACGATCTCTAGGGGAAAACGCATACGATTTTCGTAACTACCGCCCCAATCGTCGTAGCGCATATTGGTTCGTTTACAGATGAACTGGTTAATGAGATAACCTTCCGACCCCATTACTTCCACGCCATCATATCCTGCCAACTGAGCTAACTGCGCACTGTTTGCAAACGCGTCGATGGTTTTCTTGATTTGACGAGTACTCATCTCACTCGGTGCAAAACGCGCAATGGGCGCTTTGATGGAAGAAGCACTTTGGGAGAAGGGGTGCATTGCATAGCGACCTGCGTGCAACAGTTGCAACGCAATCTTGCTGCCATGTTGGTGGACCGCTTCGGTCACGACCTTGTGTGCTTGTGCATGTTTCGGCTTACTAAATTCAGCCGAAAATGGATGAAGACGACCGCGTAAATTGGGCGAAAAGCCACCCGTCACAATTAAACCGACACCGCCTTTGGCACGTTCAGCGTAGAAAGCGGCAAGTTTTCCAAGGCCTTCTTTCTGTTCCTCAAGGCCGGTGTGCATAGAGCCCATCAAGACACGGTTTCGAATCTGAGTAAAGCCGAGATCTAAGGGCTTGAGTAGGTTTGGGTACATGGCAGACATCACTATACTGTTTATTATTGTGGTCTGACCACGATATGAGCTTCTTTATAAAAAATCAAACAGGCGTTTACATTTTTGTAACACCGATCAATCTTACAGTTGTTCCACTCCACGAGTTTCAGTAGGATGGAGGGTGTCCGGACATCTAGGGTAACCCCATCACCTGCGTTGACGTCGCAGCGGAGATA
>NZ_JCBDGX010000048.1:0-59352 GCF_059834345.1 Vibrio sp. R11-SG3-ISO3-SZ | reverse complement strand
GACGCTCGCCTTGGTCGGCGAAAGCGGTTCAGGTAAGTCGGTGACAGCCAATTCGATTCTCAAGCTGTTGCCAAAAGGTTCAGCCCATTATCTGGAAGGCCGCATTCAGTTTGATGGCATTGACATGCTCAGTTGTTCAGAGCGTCAGTTACGCGGTATTCGCGGCGGTCGAATTGGGATGATTTTCCAAGAGCCTATGGTGTCGTTAAATCCGCTGCATAAGGTGGGCAAACAACTGGTCGAGACCTTGGCGATTCACCGTGGCATGCGTACGGCTCAAGCGCAACAGCGAGCCATTGAGTGGCTAGGAAAAGTCGGAATTCGTCATCCTGAGCAAAAAATACAGGCCTATCCGCATGAGTTGTCGGGGGGAGAACGTCAGCGCGTGATGATTGCGATGGCTTTAATTAATGAGCCTGAGCTGCTGATTGCCGATGAGCCGACGACAGCGCTCGATGTCTCTGTCCAAGCGCAAATTCTGGATCTGCTCAAAGCGCTGCAACAAGAGATGGGCATGGCGATGCTGTTTATCACTCATGATCTGAGTATCGTTCGCCGTATTGCGGACCGAGTGGCCGTCATGCAACACGGACATTTAGTCGAGACAGGGGAGTGCAAAGCGATCTTTCAAAACCCGACCCACCCCTACACGCAAAAGCTGATTCACTCAGACCCGAGAGGCTTACCTGTTCCGGTTGAACCTGACTCGCCCGCTTTGTTGACAGTGGATCAGTTGAAAGTGTGGTTTCCCATCACGGGTGGTCTGTTTAAGCGGGTGGTGGATCACGTGAAAGCCGTGACAGAGATGAGCTTTACTTTACGCAAAGGTCACTCCATTGGATTGGTTGGCGAGAGTGGCTCGGGGAAATCGACCACAGGTATGGCGATTCTCAAACTGGTCCACTTTCAAGGGCAGATTAAGTATCAAGGACACGCATTGGACACGCTCGATCGCGCGGGTATGCTGCCGTTTCGCAGCAAAATGCAAGTGGTGTTTCAAGACCCATTCTCTGCGCTTAACCCCAGAATGTCGGTGGCTGAGGTGATTGGGGAAGGCCTGCGCGTGCACAAGCAATGGAGTGATGAAGAGATCGATGAACAAATCTGCGAAGTGATGAAAGAAGTGGATTTGGATCCGAACACTCGTCACCGTTATCCCAATGAGTTTTCCGGTGGGCAGCGTCAGCGCATCGCCATCGCTCGAGCGTTGGTGCTCAAGCCAGAATTCATTTTGCTTGATGAGCCGACCTCGTCACTCGATAGAACCGTGCAAGCTCAAGTGCTCGATTTGCTCAAATCGTTGCAAGAGAAGTATCAGCTAAGCTATTTGTTCATTAGCCACGATCTCAATGTCGTGAAATCGTTATGCCATTACACCATAGTGATGAAACAGGGGCAGATTGTCGATCAAGGGGAGACGCAGCAGCTGTTTACCTCTCCCGCTCACCCTTATACGCAGGAGCTGGTCTCGCTGTCGTCGTTTTAGCGAGTCAGCGTGTTTTATATAGCAAGCTATTGGGGCCAGTATCAGTGGGCTGGCCAAACGGTGTAGTATCGCCCTGTCGCGATTAAATGGTGGTGTAGCGGCTGGCGCTTGCCAGAGAGAGCGGTTTTGAAAACCAATATCCTTGCAAGTAGGACGCGCCCATATCTGTGAAGATTCGCTGCATTTCGGCGCTCTCTATTCCCTCAATGACAATATCGACGCTGTAGCTTTTGCACAACTTAGTGATGAAGGCGAGATACTCGAAGGTAGCGGGGTTTTGCAGCGAGCGCCACGCGATGGATTTGTCGACTTTGATCTGTTTTAGCGGCAGGTCAAAAAAACTATTGAGAGAGCTGTAGCCGGATCCGAAATCGTCTAACGAGAGTAAGAAACCATAACCATTGAGGCGGTAGAGTTGGTCAAAAGCACTCTGATTGCCATCAAGGATGATGGTTTCTGTCAGCTCTAGCACAATACTGCTCGTAGGCACGCCGTAGTGGTCTGCCATGGCTTTAATTTTTTTCGGAAAATCCTGTTGCAGCAACTGCAATACGGATACGTTGATATTCACCCGAACGCTCGATTGATGTTGCTGTGAGTAGGCTTTGATGAACTCGCAGGCTTTGGCAAACACAAAGTAGCCCAATTCAGACACTAAGCCTTTCTTTTCCGCTAGCGCTATAAACTCGTCGGGGTAAATTTCCCCCATCTCGCGGCTTTTCCAGCGTACGAGTGCTTCAAAGCTGGCCACGCGGTTTTGCTGGGTACAAATAATAGGCTGAAACTTCACGTTCAGCGTTTCGCCTTGAATTGCCTCACCAAGTTCACGTTCGATGTAGAAGTGGCGATCGACCTTATCTTTGGTTTTGTCATCATAAACGCTGATGATTCCGTCACCTTGTTCCACTGCAAAGTGGCAGGTACGCGCAGCGATTTTAAGGGTATCTTCTGGCGCGGCATCGGTAGGGAAGTTAGGGTAGATGCCTATCACCATATCACGGCCGTACAACACGCCCTGTTCGTTGAGCGCATTTTGGTACTGCGTAATAATGCGCTGGGCGAGATCGTTCAGTGCAGCGGTGGTGTAGTCACCTTGACATAGAATCACAAAGTCATCAGAGCGAATACGGTAAATATCCACCAACACATCAGGCAGTGTTTTTAGGCTGATCAACAGGTGATTGAGCACATCGCGCATACTCTGTGAGCCATACAGGCTAAGGTAGGTACGCAGATCGCTAACATGGATATTCAGTAGATGATACTGTTCGCTCACCGGCGCGGTCAGCTGGTTGAGATCGAGGGTCAATTTTTGCTCGTTGGCAAGACCAGTCGGAATATCAAACAGCGACGTGTGACGTAAAAACGCTTCCATATCTTTTTGTTGTGAGATGTCTTTGTGGCACCCAACCATAAAACGCTTACCGTTGATGGTTTTGGTGATAGACGTCGCTTCTAGCCAAACGTAGTCGCCGGTGGTGGCGCGAATACGATATTGCGTGGTCATTTTGAGGTTGTCTTGCGCGATGTGCTCATCGACGCGACCATCGAGCATTTCTCTGTCCAACGGATGCACCAGTTTCAGCCACTCGTTCAAACAAGAATGGCCGGTATTGATGCCAAATCGGCGATAAAAGGCGGGGCTATAAAAGCAGACATGTTCATTGTCGGACATATAAAAGATACCGTCATTAAACACATCAAACATGTGCTTAAAGTGGTTGTCCATTAGGCCGTCGAGCTGAGCGCCAGAGAGAGGATGCTCAGCGTTATGGGCAATCGACTCTACCGCACCGCCGCTTTCAGCCTCTTCTGCAGCTTTGAGCGTATCAAACAGACTGTGAATGGTGTACTTAGACATATCGAAATAAAGACCTAGCCTTAGATTGCTTAATCATTGATTTTATTGTGGTTATCTGTGTTAAGCAAAAATTTTGAACATTGTTTCATACATTTGATGCTACTGCCAACAATAAGCGCGTTAACTGATAACGATTCTCTATTAATTTTGATATAGATGCAGTGAATAGACAATATTATTGAGTGAGCATTCAATAATATTGATGAATGTGTGAAGAGAATCACCTAAGGCGCTGCGCATTGGCGAGTATAGTGGATTGTGCTACGGTGGCATTATCCAAAACTATCAAACTCGTCTCTTATTATGAAGTCTCAGCTTGATCTCAATTTACTTAAAGTATTGCTGCTGTTGGCGAAACATAAGCAGTTAAAACCGGTCGCAAAAGAGTTGGGAAAAACTGAAAGTGCGGTCAGTAAGCATCTCGCTAAGTTGCGAGAGCAGCTTGGTGACCCTTTATTTGTCAGAGGAGCACACGAGTTTGAGCCCACTGAGTTCACGCTCAAGCTTTTGCCTGGTGTTGAGCAAGGATTGGAGCTTATCCAATATTCGGTACAAGACAAAACCTTTGAACCTCAGTTGTATCAAAAGCCGATAAAAATCGCTTTGCCGAGCGTGGTGCAATATTTGGTAGGTAAAGATCTTCTGATTGACTTGCTAGACACGTTCCCACGCGCGCCGATTGATATCACCACTTGGAATGACTATTCGGTCAGCCACATTCTTGATGATAAAGTCGATATTGGCGTTCAATACTTTAACGGTGACTTGACGAAGAACCTCTACCAGCACAGGCTCGGGCAGTGTGATGCCAGTATTATCTGCGCCAAGCGCTATGCTGGGCGAACTCTAGACGATTTGCTTGCGATGCCGTTTGTATTAATGGAAATGAAAGGGTGGCAGCATTCGAAAGCCGCCACCAAAGTGGCATTGGCAGAGCGCGGCATTGCCATTAATGACATCGCGACCGTAGACAATATGACCTGTTTGTTTGAGGTACTTGATGAGATCGAGTGCGCCGCTTTCTTACCTAAGCTTCCCGCGCTGACCAAGCGGCCAAATCTGGCGGTGACAGTGCTCCCTGATAGCCTAATGGGAACGCCGCTGCCCCCGATTGTCAGCATATCTCGCTTAAAGAATCGAGGGAGCCCATTACACGATCTGCTGGTGAGTAAACTCAAGCAGCACGTGTTCTCCGGTTAAATCTATCGTACTTAGGCGGCGAGCTGACTTTGCAGACGAGTCAACTCGATGATGGACTCAACTTGGTATTTATCGAGAATGCGGGTCTTATAGGTGCTGATGGTTTTCGAGCTCAAAGAGAGCAGCTCAGAAATCCGCTTGTTCGAGTAGCCTTGAATCAAGTAGTTGAGAACGATGGTTTCTCGACTTGAAAGCGCCGGATGTTTTGCACTTTGCTCAGCGTCTTGCTTGAAAACCAAGTAGCCACGCACCACGCTATTGATCGATTCGGCAATGGTGGTGGTCGATTCTGTTTTTAACACAAACCCATTGGCGCCAATTTTATGCGCAGTATCGGAATAGAGTGGGTGATGGTGGCCTGAGACAAAAACAATTTTGCCTGTGTAACCGCGAGCTCGGGCGCGGCGCACAAATTCAAAACCGTCAGAGTTGTCGAGTTCAACATCAAGCACCACCAAATGACAGGGGTGTTGACGCAAATATTGCAGTGCGCTGAGTGATGAGCTGGTCGCTTCCACCTGCGCATTCGGAAAAAGTGTCTCAATGACCTGAGTAAGGGCTTCTTGAAACATGGGCTGACGGTCGATGATGAGTGTGGTAAACGGTGTGTTGAGCTGTGCGTTCATCTTTCTTTTATCTCTCTTATTGATTTACGTGAAACGCATCCATGCACTAATCGATGGCGTTAATGTAATCCAAATCTGAAAGACGGTGTGGAAAAGAGGAATTTCCGTTTCGGAAAGTCAGTCAGCGGCATGTCAACGGGGTCAACATGCCGACCATATCAATCTCTTAGAAGAAGTCGATCGACTTACGTCCGCCACTTTTGCTTGGTGTTGGCTTATCGGGTGTCGATGATGTTTGTGCGCTCGCTGGTTCGGGCTTGTGCGAAGGGCTCTGCTCAGGCGCCCGAGTCGAGGCTACGGACTTCTCTTCCTCAAGTTCCAGTGCGCTTGGCTGCGTGGCATCCACCGGATTCTCGATGTCGTGCTCTTCGCCAGTGTCATCAGCGTAGTAGTAGTCGTTGACACCGCTGCTTTCACCATCGGCACAAATGATGATGTAGTACTGCTGGTTGAACTCAATCAAATCGCCGTCCATGATCTTACGGCGTTTGCGCGTTTCTATTTCACCATTCACCGCGACATAGCCTTCAGAGATAATGTGCTTGGCTTCACCGCCACCACTGACGAGATTGGCGATTTTAAAGATTTTATAAAGCTCAATAGGTTGCGAGTCGATTTCAATACCGATCGCTTCAATTTCAATCTCTTCTGACTCATACTCAGACATAACGGGTTCTCACAAATCCTGATGCTAAACGTTTCTTGCATTACTATAATCGTGCCGCGCAGTGTACTGGCATCGACCAAAGATGCAATCTATTGCGTTAAATCTTTAATGATCGGGCACTCACTACTTGCATCGCCTGGGCAAGCGGCGACCCACTCTTTGAGCTGCTTTTCAATCTCTTGCAACTGGCGAATCTTGTTTTGCACTTCATCCAGTTTGACTTGTGCTCTGGCTTTCACTTCACTGCTTTTACGCTGCGGGTTGTGCGCCAGTTGGACGAACTCCTTACATTCTTGCAAAGAGAAACCGGCGTTTTTGGCTCTCGAGATTAAGTTCAGCTCTTGAACCTGTTGCTCGCCATACTCCCGATAGCCGGAATCACTGCGACTTGGCGGGGTAATGAGGCCTTTTTCCTCATACAGGCGGATAGACTTGCTGGATAGGCCAGTCAGTTCTGCGACGCTGCCAATGTTCATGCGCTCTCCTTTCGTCTCATGTTTGGCTATGTTGTACTACGAAATGATCGCTGATGCACTTATCTAGTGCCCAAAATATCTTGGGCCCAAAACGAAAAAGCTCACCCCGAAAGGGGTGAGCATAGCTAGCAATATTCGCCAGCAAATAAGGACAGTCGTTTACCTAGAACTTATAGGTAGATACGTGCGCCGATAACCCACATGTCGTTAGTTTCAACTTTCACGTTTTGTGGTTTGTCGTTTAGGTCGAACTGGTAAGCAGTGTAACCTACGAAGTTCGGCTTGAAGTTGTATTCAACTTGTAGAGCCATCTCTTCGCGAGTAGTTTCTTTAGTAGACGTTGATTTGAATTGCTTGCCTTCAACCATTTCGTAGTTGATGCTGAAGTTTAGGCTATTTGGTAGTGCGTATGCTGCTAGGAATTCGTAAGCAGTCGATTCTTCCAATAGACGGCTAGACTTCACAGTACCAGCGGTTCTGCCAACACTGTTCATATTTTCGTTTGAAGCGTAGACACCAGCAAGGTACAGGCCTTTACCATATGAACCGTATGCAGCAGAAACTACATGAGAAGTCGCATCGCCTTTACCAAATGTCGCGTTTTTGATCTCACCAGTATTGTAAGCATAACCTAGCTTAGCGCCCATGATTGAGTATGAAGCCGTTGCTTGAACACGGTCTTTTACATCATATTCAAAGTTTAATGCACCAATGTTTTCTAGCTCATCACTTTGTTGACCTTGCCACGCGAAACCAAAGTCTAGTGCGCCAGCTTCACCTAGCTCAACGCCATTACGGTAAGAGATCATGTTCTCGCCACGACCCGTACCAAATGCACCGTGGTTGTCGTAGATAAAGTCGTTAGCAAACGCGATTGGCATATCTGCTACGCCCGCTACGTCGTAGTAAGGTGCCCACTGAGTACCTGCGACTGCGCGGCCGAAATCTTCATGAGTTAAACCAACGTAACCAAGACGAGTTGTGAAAGTGTTGTCACCGCCGTCTAGGTAGTTCAGTTGCCATTCGCCGCGAGCGTCAGCTGTGAAGCCGTTGCCTAGGTCTTGAGTGGCGGTGAAGTTGATGCGTGGAGAGTTCGAGCCAACGCCAGTGTCGCCTTGCTCAGAACCGTTTAGGTTAACTGATACGTGACCGCCAACGGCGAAAGTCGTACCGTCGTTGTTGTAAAGCTCAACCGCCATTGCTGTTGAAGAAAGAGAGGCAATGGCTACTGCAAGAATCGTTTTTTTCATCATAAAGTCCATATTGAATCAGCCCATTCGATAAACGTAACGAAATGAGCGGGTTATCACGTTTGATTACGTGGGATGCACTTTATCTTGAAAGTTCGATGAAGCTCTCAAAAACATGATAAAACGTTAGATATTTGAAATAACAAACAAAAACAGCAGGTTACAGGTAGTGTTTTGTGTTTTTATATTTTTTATTGGTTATTTTTAGAATGTTTTTAGGCGAAGGTGAATATGGTGGGTTTTGTGCTTTTTTGCTCTTATATAGGTCGCGAATGAGTGGGTGCGAAATTTTACCTTTAGCTAACTGGTTGTACCTGTCAATTTCTACAAACATAACTTTTTGAACGGTGGTTTGAGCCCCTTGCTTAGAGGCTATGGGATTGAGTGAGTGGGGCCGCTGTCTGAGTCGTGTGGTCATGAGTCCAACGAATGGCTTGGTCAAGCGCCATGGCTGGGCTGTAGTAATACCCTTGGATATAGTCGCAGCCATAGCCTTTCAGTGTGCGAAGCACCGATTGATCTTCCACGCCCTCGGCAACCACGGTATACCCTAAGCCGTGCGCCAAGGTGATGGCGTTGGCGACAATAGAGTCGTTGCGATCATTGGTGTCCAGTTGATACAAAAAAGAGCGGTCGATTTTGATTTGATCGACGGGCAAGTCACGCAATAAAGAGAGAGAAGAGTAGCCGGTACCAAAGTCATCCAAGCTGATTTTGAACCCTAACGCCCGAATCGAAGAGAGCAGTTTCTCTGGGCTGTGCAAACGGTTGATGGCGGTACTTTCCGTTATTTCCAGTACGATGTAATCGGTAATCGCCGGGTGTTCGTCAACCAATTCACGCAGTTGATTGACCAAACCTTGGCCCATCAAATCTTTGGCGGACAGGTTAATGTGAACAGGATAATGAATGCCACTTTGCTGAAATTGCGCAATATCCCGCGTCACTCGTTTTAGCACCCAATTGGTGATTGAAACGATTTTGTGGCTCCGCTCGGCAATCGGGATAAAGTCAACGGGGCTAATCACCGTACCGTCATCTTTTATCCAACGAATCAGGGCTTCATAACCACACACCGCCTCTTTTTTACTATTGATGATCGGTTGATAGAAAATTTGGAACTCGTTGGTTTCGAGTGCCGCATCAATCTGACGTGAGATCTGCAGCTTTTGTTTCGCCCCTTGGTACATGCGCTCATCATAATGGGCAATGAGGCTGCCGTTATTTTTCGCCCAATACATCGCCATATCAGCGGATTTCATCAGCGCTTCGGCGCTCAGCCCATGATCGGGAAAGCGGCTAATGCCAATCGCCGCGCTGCTTGTCAGCTCAAACCCTTCGAGCAGAAAGGGTTGGCTCAACGCTTTGTTGATCTTCTTGGCCAATTTAAGCCCTTCTGTTCGATGCTCTAGCTTGGCAATCACCGCAAATTCATCACCACCAAGACGCGCCAACATCGCATCTTGACCCATCAAGGCACTCAATCTGTGACCGATTTGAATCAAGAGTTGATCACCACAAAAATGGCCCATGCCGTCATTGACTTGTTTGAAGTTGACAATATCGAGCAGCAGAAACTGAAAAGTGCGCCCGTTGACAATGTACTCATCTAAGGCGTCGATGCAGTATTTGCGATTGGGCAACCCGGTGAGCGAGTCATGCAGTGAGTTGTATTTCTCTTGCTCGGCTAAATCCTTTAGGCGAGAAATACTGCTTAAGCTAAAACGCGTCACCATAAAGACGAACACACTGCCGGCAAAAAGAATGCTGCTGAGTGCAAACATCACATGACCGACATCACTGTCATTAAGCAAAATAAGGAAAATGGCACTGTAGCCAGCGATAAAAAGAAAGATCAGTAATGTCAGCAACCGCCAACCAATGTAGCGAGTGTTGTTGCAGATCTCACGCGCGGTCGCAAGGCTAGCGGCGAGTAGGAGAATGCCAAGGGCAATAAAGCTTATCGCAATGGTTGACACATTTATCTCTCATCAGCGGATTAACAGCAAAGTAGGGCAGCTTCACGGGTACGCAATTGACTGAACACTGCTTTTTAAAGTGTAGGCATGTTCTCGCGGGAATACCAAACAGCGTCTCATCCGATGTTTGCAACATTTAGGGTTTACGCTTGCCTTTTGTCAGATAAGAACACTCTATAGAGCCTAAAGTCGGTGACAATTTGTATTAATTTTTAGCTAAGAAAAAATTCAGACTTTGCGGCAGATCAATAAATTTTATCTGATTTGTTTAATGTTGATAAAATTAGTTGAAAGATTAAAAAAATATTGAATAATGATTTTAAGTAGATGAAGCAGACGGCTTTCCCCACTCACGTTGAAACAGGAACTCTCCCCCATGTCTAATTCGTACGTTCTAGTGATTAACTCTGGCAGTTCTTCACTAAAATTCGCAGTGATTGATTCTGCCACTGGTGACGCAATCGTTTCCGGTTTGGGTGAATGCTTTGGAATGCCCGAAGCGACCATCAGTTGGAAGTTTAATGGCGAGAAAATAGAAGAAGCGATTGACGCGCCAGACAACCATCATCAGCATGCAATTAATCGTATTGTATTACTCATTGAGTCGCTAGGTCTGGACAAAGATTTGGTCGCTGTGGGTCACCGCATTGTTCATGGTGGTGAGAAATTCACCTCAACGGTTCGTATCGATGCTAACGTGCTGGCAGAGATCGAAAACCTTTCTGATCTTGCTCCACTGCACAACCCTGCTGGCGCGAAAGGCATCAAAGCGGCGATGGACGCTTTCCCGGCACTGCCACAGTTTGCCGTGTTCGATACTGCTTTCCACCAAACCATGCCACAAAAAGCCTTTACAGGCGCGATTTCTAACGAATTGTACAAACAATACGGTATTCGTCGCTACGGCTTCCACGGTACGAGTCACTACTTCGTTAGCCGCGAAGCGGCAAAAATGCTGGATAAACCCGTCGAGTCGTGCAGCTTCATCACCGTTCACCTGGGTAACGGCGCGTCTGTGTGTGCTATCAAAGATGGTCAATCAGTCGATACTTCAATGGGTTTCACTCCGCTAGCGGGCCTTATGATGGGTACACGTTCCGGTGACCTAGACCCAGGTATCATCGAGTTCCTGATGAAAAAAGGTTGGACCCAAGAGCAAGTCTTTGAAACGCTCAACAAAAAATCAGGCTTCTTGGGCGTATCGGGTGTCACTTCTGACGCGCGCGGTATTCTTCAAGCAATGGAAGAGGGACACGAAGGCGCGAAATTGGCATTCGAGGTATTCACTTACCGCGTTGCCAAATACATCGGTTCATACCTGATCCCTCTCGATCGCCTAGATGCGGTCATTTTCACCGGTGGTATCGGTGAAAACGCGCTGGATATCCGCCGTGAGATCTTAAACAACCTAGGTCTACTTGGCTTTGTCGAAGATGTGAAGGGTAACGAAGACGCACGCTTTGGCAGCGAGGGTATCATTGGTAAGTCTGAGCTGCTTAACGCACTTGCCCTAGTGATTCCAACTAATGAAGAATTTGTGATTGCCCAACAGTCGGTTGAATTGCTTTAATTACATTTAAAATCAAATAGATAGAAGCGAGCTTTGTGCTCGCTTTTTTTGTGCTCATATGTTGGATAGACCATCGAAAAGCAGCGCATGACGGCACCTCCATTACTCGCTCTATTGGCTTCTGTAGTTCATTTTATGTCCTTAAGTCTGCAAGGTTCGTGTTGACTTGTTTTTGCCCCTATCTGTGTTGCGAGCGTTTAGCTACTTGGTTCTCTAAAGCGTAATTTGATATACTCTTCCTTATGCCTAGATCTCCAACTAAATTTGCTAAGCCACTATAAACTGCTGTGCAATATTAGACCTGCAAATATCACTAAATTATCAGCGTCATCATTTTGCCATTGCAATGTTCAATGGCAAATAATGATTTGAGGTACGGTGTGCCCCTAACTGAAGTGTGTTAACCCACTATACGTCTCACCAAGTAAAAGTGCTTTTTACCGCGTTGAAGTAACCAGTACTGGTCGAACAGCGGGAAGTTCAAGTTTGGGTTTTCTGCATCAACTTTCTCGCCATTCACACTGATGGCGTTGCTGCCAATCAGTTCACGGGCAATGCGTTTTGATTTGGCTAAGCCTGACTCAACCAGAAGCTCTAACAAGTCTCGCTCAGCACTTTGCATATTGGGCAAGCCATCGAGTTCCAACTGTTTTAGCTCGCTCAAACTTAGCTGCTGCACATTGCCGCTAAATAGCGCTTGAGTGATTCGCTCTGCACTTGCTAAGCCTTCTTCACCGTGGACAAAACGCGTCATTTGCTCAGCTAGGATACGCTGTGCTTGTGGTTTGCCTTTGCTCTCTTTGTCTTGTGCTTCAATTGCAGCAATCTCATCGCAACTCAAGAAGGTATAGTAGCGCAGGAAGTGGTAAACATCGGCATCTTCCGCGGATAACCAGAATTGGTAGAAAGCGTAAGGCGAGGTCTTACTTGGATCTAACCACACTGCGCCACCTTCGGTTTTACCAAATTTAGTGCCGTCAGATTTGGTGATCAAAGGTAAGGTTAGACCGAAGACCTGCTCACCATTTTGACGGCGAGTAAGGTCAATGCCGCTAACAATGTTGCCCCATTGGTCATTGCCACCGATTTGTAGGCGGCAGCCGTACTGACGGTTTAGTTCTGCGAAGTCGTAAGATTGCAGCAGTGCGTAACTGAACTCGGTAAATGAGATGCCTTGATCTGGACGTTGTAAACGTAGCTTCACCGACTCTCGGCTGATCATGGTATTTACGGAAAAATGCTTACCTACGTCGCGGAAGAAGTCGATCACGTTAATCTTCTTCACCCAATCTGCGTTATTTACCATGATCATTGGCTTGCTGACTTGGTTATTAATCAACTGTTGAATTTGATTCGACAGATCTTGTACCCAGCCCGTTACGGTTTCTTCTGAGTTTAAGCTCCGCTCAGTGGCTTTAAAGCTCGGGTCACCGATCATACCCGTTGCACCACCAATCAGAGCAATGGCTTGATGTCCAGCGTCTTGAAAGCGCTTGAGCATAATTAGTGGTACAAGGTGGCCAATGTGCAGGCTACCTGCGGTTGGATCGAAACCGCAGTACAAGGTTTGTGGCGTAGAAAGCAGTTGTTGAACTTGGTCTAAATCGCTCGCTTGGGCAATCAAGCCGCGAGCTTGTAAATCTTCAATCAGTGTCATCGTCTTATCTTTATCTGGTTTGGTTGTATTCAGATTAAAAGGCGATGCGGAATCGAGATATATCCCTAAAGGGACAGTTTGTTATCTTGATTGAGTGATCAGGTGGTTAAGAAACAGCTGAAAGAACTCGCTCAACGACGCCACATTCAGTTGTGCGTAGATGCGTTTACGGTGGTTCTTAACGGTGCCCTCAGCCACATCTAGCTGCGTTGCAATCTCTTTGCTGTCATAGCCTTGCGCGATCAATGCCGCGATTTCTTGTTCTCGATTAGTGAGGACGGTTTGGCCAAACGATGCCAGTGCGGATTCAATCGCGGCACGCATTTGTCCTGAATAGACGTTAGGGCTGAAGACTGGTTCGGCGAGTGTAAACTCGGTTTGTTTCCAGTGCTGTTGGCACAAAGACTGAATAATCGCGAAGTAAGATTTGAGCTTGGTGACTTGAGCCTTGGTGAAGCGCTTATCGTCCTGCATAAAACCGAAGTAGAGCATCACCCAACGTGTCGGCTCGATTTCGATCAGCATACTAAGTTCATCCTTCCAGCCCGTTTGATGGTAAAACTGCTCACAGTAGACTTGGTAATCGAGATCGTTGCGCGCGACGTCTTTACCTACGACATCTTTGAGCGTGAAGATGCCTTGCTCTTTGTTGGCGTTAAGCTTCTGGTAAAACGGGTCGTTTTGAAAAGAGGTGGTGAGATAACGCTGGAACAAAAGCTCGCGTTCATTTTCAATCGAATCATACAAGTAGATAGGGTGTTTGCCTTCGCGGTAGCCGAGGATCACCGCGCAATCAAAACTCAATAACGAAGCAATAACGCGCATCAGTTTAGGCGTAAAGCTTGGTGAGTTAAGAGCAGAAATTGTCTCTGCAAGTTGAGTGTTGAATGCGTCGTTAGGCATGGGGATTCGCGAGTCAATAAAGATTGGGATAAGCATAACGCAACAGGCTGTTACCCCAAAGTTATCTGTATTGGACAATTGAATTTGGCCCCCTTCATGTCATTCTGAGTGTATGGTTGCAATACTTGAGGTAATCCAAAAAATTATAGTGTGTTATGGTTCGTAACGCGTTTATGTCCAATCCCTGTTAGTAGATGCGATACTAATAGAAACCCAACCAACGAAGAATTTGTGATTGCCCAACAGTCGGTTGAATTGCTTTAATTTTATTTAAAATCAAATAGATAGAAGCGAGCTTTGTGCTCGCTTTTTTTGTGCTCATATGTTGGATAGACCATCGCAAAGCAGCGCATGACGGCACCTCCATTACTCGCTCTATTGACTTCTGTAGTTCATTTTATGTCCTTAAGTCTGCAAGGTTCGTGTTGACTTGTTTTGCCTCATTCCAATTTGGTCTCAATATTAAGACGCTAATTTCTCATAGTTATCGACTTACTTTTCCTAATCTAACTTATCTCTCAGAAGCACTGTTTAATTGGAAAATTGACATATATGAAAGATAAGATATATGATATTTCATATGTTTTATGGCATTGAATGGTTCCTATGTTTGATCCAATCCTTCTTTACAAAGCACTTTCTGAAGAAACTCGGCTTAAGTCTCTGCTGTTGATGCAGAAGCAAGGCGAGTTGTGTGTCTGTGATCTCATGGAAGCGCTAAATCTCAGTCAACCCAAAGTCTCTCGGCATCTTGCCGAATTGCGAAAACACGAGCTTGTTCTGGATGAGCGACGTGGTAAGTGGGTTTACTACCAAATCAACCCCGTGTTAGCTCCTTGGGTCAAGCAAGTGCTGGAGATCACCCTTAAGCATAATTTGACATTTATCGAGTCAGAGTTGCAGTTCATCAAAGGCAAATCATGTACGAATGTTGTGAACGAATAATGCTCTATTCCGTTGGTTTATCAATTTTAAATGAAAGAGGTTTGTATGAGTAATGTCTCAAGCTGTGTCGAAACCAGCGCATCTGAAAAAATGAGTTTTCTTGATCGATACTTAACCGTATGGATTTTTCTTGCAATGGCAGTTGGTGTCGGGATTGGCGTGTTATTTCCTCAAGTCGCTCAGTGGAACGAAAGCCTATCTGTTGGTTCAACCAATATCCCACTTGCTATTGGCCTCATCTTAATGATGTACCCGCCATTGGCGAAAGTGAACTATAGCCTTTTAGGTGAGGTAACTCGTGATAAACGCGCGATAACGCTTTCTTTAGTGATGAACTGGCTCGTGGGACCGATTTTGATGTTCATCTTGGCCATCATTTTCTTACGTGATCAACCTGGCTATATGGTGGGACTTATTCTGATTGGCCTTGCTCGATGCATCGCAATGGTGTTGGTTTGGAATGACATCAGCGGCGGAAACAAAGAGTACGGAGCAACCTTAGTTGCCTTAAATAGCGCGTTTCAGATTGTCACGTACAGTTTTATGGCATGGCTGTTTATTACTGTTTTACCCCCTTACTTTGGTCTTGAAAGTTTCGTTGTTGACATCACTATCTGGGATATTGCACAAAGCGTCTTAATTTATTTAGGCATCCCTTTCTTAGCAGGGTTCCTAAGCCGTAAGCTATTGGTCTCAGCAAAAGGTGAACAGTGGTATAACGAAGTCTTCATCCCTCGTATTTCGCCAATTACCCTGATTGCGCTTTTGGCAACCATCGTTTTGATGTTTAGCCTGAAAGGTGAAATGATCATTGAGTTACCGATGGATGTATTCCGTATTGCAGTACCACTTATCATCTATTTTATGGTGATGTTTTTTGTGAGCTTTTACATTGGGAAGCGTATGGGTATTCCTTACGACCAAAATGCATCCATCGCCTTTACTTCATCTGGTAACAACTTCGAGCTAGCTATCGCCGTATCAATCGCTGTATTTGGATTAAACTCTGACCAAGCATTTGCGGGTGTGATTGGACCTTTGGTAGAGGTGCCTGTCTTAATCGCGTTGGTTAACGTCGCCTTGAGAATGAAGCGTAAATATTATGCCTAAGAGCAGTATTTCGAAACAAACTTCAGCAGTGCCATGTCTCATTGAGACATGGCATCTTTCCGAGTCCGAGCTTTACTACTGGTTGCTTAAGCAAACAGGTGATCCTGAGCTGAGCTTTGATTTACTACAAGATACCTTCTTGAAGGCGTTAAAGCAGAAGCAAGCGTTTTGCGATATTCAAAACCAAAGAGCGTGGCTATATCGGGTAGCGCGGAATATGCTCATTGATAAGCAACGT
Source organism: Vibrio sp. R11-SG3-ISO3-SZ (assembly GCF_059834345.1). NCBI lineage: Bacteria > Pseudomonadati > Pseudomonadota > Gammaproteobacteria > Vibrionales > Vibrionaceae > Vibrio > Vibrio sp. R11-SG3-ISO3-SZ. Next base: position 43,384 of record NZ_JCBDGX010000048.1, on the reverse strand, counting down.
AAGGCGAATCAAGAACAAGTCCAGGATCTGAGAGATAATGAGCCGATATGGGAAAAACATGAACTTCCCGCCGTCGATAGCCTTGCGCAATGTCTACCTAAAGCGCTATCAAAACTGACTGCGTCTGAAAGCGAAATTATCAAACAGTGTGACCTACAAGGTCTTACTCAAGAGCAGTTTTCCGAGCAAAATGGACTCACTTTAGTGGCAACCAAATCACGTATTCAGCGTGCTAGACAAAAACTCAAACACGTTTTGCAAACGCAATGTCATATACGTTTCGACGAACAACAGCGTGTTTGTTGCTTTTTTCGAGAATAGATCGTTTCTTGAATCTAATTAAGTATCAGAGCACCCCTGTAAAATAAATATTCATAAAATTCTTTGCATCCTTTCGGCACCGACTTCGTCTTAGTCACAAAAGAAATAAATAACGAGGTTGAAGGAGCCGATATGTTTGAAGTCTTTACCCATCTTGCTGATTGGATGACCTACCAGTTATTTGCTATGCAGCAAGGTACTAAGCTGGCAGATACTATTCATTTTTTTATAGAAGACACTAGTAAAATCATGGCGTTGCTGGTCGTCATGATTTATGTCATTGCTTTGTTCCGCGCTTCTTTAAATGTTGAAAAAGTACGACACTATCTTGCGGGAAAGCGCCGTCTTTTTGGCTATGTGACGGGAAGTGTTTTCGGGGCGATCACCCCATTCTGCTCATGTTCAAGCATTCCCGTTTTTCTTGGCTTTACCTCCGCAGGTATCCCACTTGGGATCACCATGGCATTTTTGATTACCTCGCCATTGATCAATGAAATCGCAGTATTGCTTCTGTTTAGCCTACTTGGGTGGAAATTCACCATCATGTACGTCCTGATTGGAATGCTTATCGGGATGTTGAGTGGCTGGTTGCTGGATCTGATAGGAGCAGAGCGTTGGTTACAGCCATTTGCAGCAAAAGCCATGCAGAAAGCCCAAGCCCAACAGCATACTCAGGGAAATCTGAACGTTAGTAACGAAGAGTCTGCAATCACGCTTTTGTATCGACATCAGTTCGCCAAACAAGAAATGGTTGAAATCATCGGTCGGGTTTGGAAATGGGTGTTTATTGGCGTGGGTATAGGTGCAGGCTTACATGGTTTTGTACCTGATGGCTGGATAGAAGCCCACTTAGGCGCAGGTCAGTGGTGGTCGGTTCCAGCTTCAGTCTTAATTGGTATCCCTTTGTATTCCAATGCCACGGGGGTGATTCCTATCATGGAGAGTTTACTGAGAAATGGTCTTCCCATTGGTACGACATTAGCGTTTTGTATGAGCACTGTCGCTGCAAGTGTCCCTGAATTTGTCATGCTAAAACAAGTGATGCAATGGCGCTTACTGGGACTTCTTTTTAGTCTACTGCTGACAGCATTTACTGTTATGGGGTGGATATTTAACTTACTGTTCTGGCAATTTTAGGAGATAAACATGAAAGCATTTAAAGTACTAGGGTCAGGTTGTGCCAACTGCGTCAATACCGCGAAACTGATTGAGAAAGTTGCGGCAGAGCAAGGCGTTGATGTTTCGGTTGAAAAAGTAACCGACCTTGAAACGATCATGAATTATGGCGTGATGTCTACACCAGGCGTTGTCATGGATGAAGAAGTGGTTCACGCAGGTGGGATCCCAAGCTCCGAGAGCGTGATTAATTGGTTATCTCGTTAACACAATATGAATGATAAAAGCCTTCCGTAAGGAAGGCTTTAGAAACAGGCGATAGATAATTGGTAGCTACTGATAGAACCATTAAACTTTCGTGACTCTCATAAAGTGCGCTTTTAAGCGCCATTCACCATAAACTGTACATCTGTGGCTATGTCACTGATATGATCGCCAGCTCGCTCTAGCCCTTTCGCAATGAACAACAGTTCAACCAGTTGTTGAGATGAAGTGTTTTGCTGGTTAAAGCCCTGAATGAGTAGTGTGTATACATCTCGATAATAGGCATCGAGCGTATCATCGCCTTCCCAGACAACATTCGCCTGAGTGGCATTTTTAGTATTGTATGCCTCAATGACACTACGCAGCATTGTCACTAGGTGTAAATGCATCTGGTGGAATATCTCATTAAGTTCATCAGGAATAACTTGCTTGAATTGACTCGATTTTACCGCCATCGATTTTGCATAATCACCGACACGTTCTAACCTGGGTGCGATGCGCATTGATGAGAGAATAAAGCGGAGGTCATCGGCTACGGCATGTTGACGAGCTAATACTCTGGCTCCATGTTGCTCGATGTTACTCAAGCACTGGTTGGCGATACGGTCTTGAGCAACAATGTTATCGGCTAGCTCAGTATTAGGTTTATCAAAGACATCAATCGCTTGCTCGAACTCTTTTAACACAATGCTGGCGAGTTCATTGAGTTCGGTTTTTATCTGTTCTAAGTCACGATCAAATTTCTTTAGTGTATGATTTTCCATTTTATCTTCCTAACCAAAACGGCCTGTGATGTAGTCGCGAGTCTTCTCTTTTGCTGGTGACGTAAACAAGGTATCTGTTGGCGCAAATTCGACCATTTCGCCCATATGCATGTAAGCGGTATAGTGAGAGATACGCGCTGCTTGTTGCATGTTGTGCGTTACCATGACTACCGTAGTCTCTTTGTGCAAGTCGCTCAGTAGGTCTTCAATCTTGGCTGTTGCGATCGGATCTAATGCCGATGTCGGCTCATCCAGTAGCAACAAATCTGGCTTTGGCGCTAATGCTCGCGCGATACAAAGGCGTTGTTGTTGCCCTCCAGATAACCCATAGGCAGAGGTGTGAAGTCTGTCTTTGACTTCATCCCAAATCGCTGCACCTCGTAGCGACTCTTCTGCACGAGCATCAAGCTCGGCTTTGTTACTGACACCGCGAATACGCAGCCCAGCCACCACATTTTCATAAATGCTTTTCGGGAAAGGGTTGGGCTTTTGGAACACCATGCCGACCGTTAAACGGACTAAGCCAGGATCCATATCAATCAGATTGTGAGCACCAGGATGCAACAGGATTTCTCCTTCATAGCGATTGCCTGGATAGAGGTCATGCATTCGGTTAAAGCTGCGCAACAGTGTACTCTTGCCGCAGCCAGATGGGCCAATCAATGCGGTGATCTTTTTATCCGCAATCGGTAAATTGACATTGTGCAAAGCATGAACCTTACCGCCGTACCAGAAATTGAGGTTTTTGACTTCTGCACGAAGCGTCTCTTTCACTGAGGAAGCAGCCGATATCGTTGAGCTGCGTTTCACGTTGTCTTGCTCGGTTGCCGCTGATTGGCTAGAGAAAGTTGAAATGGTTTGTGTCGTCATTGTTTGGTTCTCTCTTACTTCAGGTTACGACGCAGTCGGTATCGGATATAAATGGCAATACCATTCATCAATATTGTCATCGCCATAAGCACAACACCTGTCGCAGCAGCGTTAATGTGGAACTCCGCTTGGGGGCGGGACACCCAGTTAAATAGCTGGATAGGCATCAAAGTGAACGGGCTGGACAACCACTCAAAATTGATAAATGGGAACTCACTTTGGAAAGGTGAACTGGGCAAAAAGGCAATAAAGGTTAGCGCACCAATGGTAATAACAGGTGCAGCTTCACCAATAGCACGAGCCAATCCAACTATCGTGCCAGTTAAAATACCAGGTCTTGCAGCGGGCAATATGTACATGCGCACAGTTTGCCATTGGTCAGCTCCCAGACCATAAGCGGCTTCACGTAGCTCTTGAGGAATGCTGCGAATCGATTCTCGTGTCGATACGATGATGACAGGAAGGATCAGTAGCGCGAGGACTAAGCCCGCCGTAATGATGCTTTCCCCTAAACCAAAACCATAAATAAACAATCCCAAAGCAAGTAAGCCATAGATAATGGAAGGCACGCCCGCTAGGTTACTGACGTTGATTTCAATGATATTAGTCAGCCAGTTCTTTGGCGCATACTCTTCAAGATACAACCCTGCGGCGACCCCAAAGGGGATGGCGATACAAGCCGTCACCAACATCACAAGACTGGTGCCAACCCATGCAGATAAAATACCCGCACGCTCTGGGTGTCGTGAAGGGAAGTTGGTATAAAAGTCAGCGTCAAAAAGACGAGGAAAACCAGAATAAATCAGCTCGGCAAAAACACTGACCAGCAGTGACATCGCAGTAAGTAGGATAATGATCCCAATCGTTGCTACGGTGAGATCGGCTTGTTTATTTTTACGGACGATTTGGTCGAGAGTTAAAGTGGTGTTCTGCATTAGTAAACCTCTCTGAATCGACGGCGTAGGTAGAAACCGAGGATGTTAAAAATCAGAGTGATGATGAAAAGTACTAAGCCTGCGGCAAAGACAGACTGATAGGCAATCGTGCCATGAGGTAAATCTCCCATCGCCATCTGTACGATGAATGATGTGATGGTGGCAGCACCTTCGGTTGGGTCAAAACCAAATCGTGGGTTTTGACCCGCTGCAATCGCTACAACCATAGTTTCACCAACCGCACGTGACATACCTAGAATACAAGCGGCAGTAATGCCAGATAAGGCAGCAGGTATCACGATATGTGTTGCAACACGAAAGCGAGAATAGCCCAATGCATAGCCTGCCTCTCTTAAGTGCATAGGCACAGAGCGCATCGCATCCTCACTCACGGAGGCCGTATACGGTAGGATCATTATCCCCATCACAATACCTGGCGCTAACAAGTTAAAACCTGACAGGCTTGGAATGAAAGTTTGCAGTAGCGGCGTAACAAAAAGTAGCGCAAAGAAGCCATAAACAACCGTTGGTACGCCTTCTAAAAGCTCCAAGAAAGGTTTAACCACTTCTCGTACTCGGTTGCTGGCGTACTCACTCAGATAAATGGCAAGGCCAATCCCCGCAGGAATGGCGACACCAAGAGCAATACCTGCCACGGTGAGTGTTGCTGAGACTAACGTCATCACACCAAAGTGCGCATTAGCAAACATCGGTGTCCACTGAGTGTCAGTGAGAAAATCGAGAATTGATACATGCTGAAAAAAGGGTAATGATTCTGAAACCAGCACGTACACAATACCCATAGTGACAAAAATGGAAGCCAGAGCTGCTGCCATAAGAAGGTAACGACTCACCACATTCCAAAATGCACGTCGCTTTAAAAAGGCTTCAGAGACCAAGAGGCTTGAAGAACTGGATTGAGTAGTATTCATATTCATTGCCTGCGTAAAGAGAACAAGGAGGGCAGCAAAGCTTCCCTCCATGAATCAATACAATAATGACTTACTTAGGAGTACGAGCTAACAGCTCTTCAATACCGACACCGACTTCGGCTCCGTGGAAAACAGAACCCGTACGACGTTGCTTAAAGTTTTGTTGCGCTAACTGGTAGGCTTTGTCAGGCAGTGGGACATAGCCAACTTCTTTTACCAGCTCAGGAGCATGTGAAGTATCCATATAGAAGTCTACGAAACGCTCAACGTGCGCTTTTTCATCGGCTGATTTTTTATTCACGTAGATGAAAATTGGACGAGAGAGTGGTTGGTAAGTTGCATTCTTCGCATTTTCAACACTTGGCGCTACAGGTTGACTCCCTTTCCAACTAATTGGTGCGGCTTTTAGTTTGTCTTTGTTTTCTTCATAGTAAGCCAAACCAAAGAAACCCAGTGCATCAACGTCATTAGAGACCCCTTGTACGATGATGTTGTCGTCTTCGCTGGCGGTGAAATCGCCACGGCTAGACTTGCCTTCAACAATCGCTTCAAGGAAGTAATCATAAGTACCAGAGTCCGTACCAGGACCAAAAAGTTTAAGTGGTCGATCAGGGAAAGCAGGATTCATTTGCTTCCATGTCATAACCTTACCTTGAGCCGCTGGTTCCCAAGCCTTTTTCAGATCTTCGACGTTCAGGTGTTTAACCCAATCATTTTTCGGGTTGATAACCACAGTCAGCGCATCAAGTGCTGCTGGTAGTTCGATAAACTCAATGCCGTTTTCAGCACACAGCTTGCGCTCAGAATCCTTAATTGGTCGAGAGGCATTCGAAATGTCCGTTTCACCGCGACAGAACTTTTTAAAACCACCGCCAGTACCAGAAATACCAACGGTGACCATGGTTTTACCTTTCTCTGCAATCTGAAACTCTTCAGCCATCGCCTCAGTAATAGGGAAAACTGTACTAGAGCCATCAATTTTAACCAGATCACGTGCGAATGCGCCTTGACTAGCTGCGAGTAACGTCGCGCCAACTAAGGCTGCTGACAAAGTATGTTTCATGACTTATCTCCATGTTTTGCGTCATTGATAACTTCGATGGTTACGTTACTACTCATTTGTGACACTTTTGTGTCTGTTTATTTAAATATACATTCATCCATATGTACGAACATAAAAATATGCTGTATGTTTTTACAACTGTGGAATCTTACTTATTGATGAGAATGCCAGAATGGATAAGAGAACTGTACATTTCATTAGCTACCCAACCTCCGATCTGGCTTGTATTGCTGCGCAGCTTCTTTTTAGTCGTTCTAGTGATCGATATCACATCAGCTATGAAAGGTTGCCCAACGAAGAAGACTGCGGCGATACGCTGGATTGCTTTGGATATTTTGGTTATCTCTTTTTAGATGCCTCGGATGAGATAGAGCCTGGCTATGACTATGTCATTGACATCAACTACGCGATGCATCGAGTTGGACGGCGTAGAGAGGCATATCAAAAAAACCTTTATTGGGAAGTGACTTGTAATCAAAATGCAATGGAAGAACTACAGAATCACATTAGCTATTTCTCCTCTCGTTGCGATGTCATCCTGTAACGTTCCTGCATTTTTTGTTGACAGACCTTATATATAAAATAATATATACGCATATACATATACCGCAGGACTGAGCATGTTACCTCACCAGTTTTTTAAATTAATTTCAGATGAAACGCGGGTTCGTTGCTTGTTGATGATTGCCCGTGAAGAAAAGGTCTGTGTCGGGGAACTGACAGAAGCCCTTAACGAAAGCCAGCCTAAAATTTCTCGCCACCTTGCATTGCTACGTTCAAGTGGTGTGGTGGTTGATACCCGTCAGGGGCAATGGGTTTTTTACCGCTTATCGGATCAGCTTCCTGGTTGGATGAGAAAACAGATCCAAGGGCTAGTTGACTCTAACTGCCTAAAAGCAGAATACCAGCAAGATATTCAACGCTTATCCGAGATGAAATCTCGTCCAGAATGTTGTGTTTAAAGGAAAATAAGATGTCTATCAAAGTAGGAATTAATGGATTCGGTCGTATTGGACGTTTAGCGCTGAGAGCGTCGTTTGATTGGCCTGAAATCGAGTTCGTTCAGATTAACGATGTGGCAGGTGATGCGGCAACCTTAGCTCACCTGCTTGAGTTTGACTCAGTGCAAGGTCGCTGGCACCACGAAGTGGCGAGTGAAGGTAACGCCATCATCATCAACGGTAAAAGCATTGCTACCTCACAAGAGAAAGCCATCGATGCGGTAGATTGGTCAGGTTGTGACGTGGTGATTGAAGCAACGGGTAAGCACCGTAAATCTGAGTACTTAAATCTGTATCTGGCACAAGGTGTTAAACGTGTGGTGGTTTCCGCCCCAGTAAAAGAAGATGGGATTGCTAACATTGTTGTTGGTGTTAACGACCACATTTTTGACCCAGAAAAACACCAGATTGTGACCGCTGCCTCTTGTACCACAAACTGCATTGCACCTGTGGTGAAAGTGATTCATGAGAAGCTCGGTATTGAGCAGTCGTCATTTACAACGATCCACGACCTCACTAACACCCAAACTATTCTCGATGCTCCGCATAAAGACCTGCGCCGTGCGCGTGCTTGTGGTATGAGTTTGATCCCAACAACTACAGGTTCTGCGAAAGCGATTATCGAAATTTTCCCTGAACTTAAAGGAAAAATTGATGGTCATGCAGTGCGCGTGCCGTTAGCTAACGCCTCTTTAACCGACATTATTTTTGATGTTAAGCGTGACACTACGGCTGAAGAGGTTAACGACTTACTTAAAGAAGCGTCGCAGAATGAACTGAAAGGCATACTTGGTTTCGAAGAACGCCCTCTTGTCTCTATTGATTACAAAGGGGACCAACGTTCAACGATTGTCGATGCGCTTTCAACTATGGTGGTTGGCAAGCGTATGGTTAAAATCTATGCGTGGTATGACAACGAAATGGGTTACGCAACACGTACCGCAGAACTTGTTCGTAAAGTCGGCCTAGCATAAGGAAGCAAACAAATGACACATCCTACGTGGGAACTGCCTGTTGAAGACAATAACGCAGCGTTAGTACTAACTCCTTGCCCTGGCACTAAAAAAGCGTCGCTAAGTGACAGTATTGATCAACTCAAATCTCAAGGTGTAACTGTCGTTGTTACAGCACTGAGCACTCATGAGATGCAAGAAAAAGGCGTTGGCGATCTGCCTAATATTGTCGAAAAAGCAGGTTTGCAATGGTTTCACACACCGATAGAAGATGACTGTGCTCCAGGTGAAGATTTTCAGGCTCGCTGGAAACATATATCCCCTTCGCTACACAAAGCTATAGAACATGGCGAAAAGATAGCGATGCATTGCATGGGGGGATCGGGACGGACAGGTTTGCTTGCTGCCCATCTTTTGCTAGAGAAAGGTTGGGAGCTGCAAGAAATCATCACCCATGTCCAGTCGTTAAGACCTGGCGCATTTACCAAAGATGTACAAGTTGAGTACATCCACCAATTTGCTAATCAGTAAAAGCCTTAAAGAGCTGCCTAAGGCGGCTCTTTTTTTAAAGAGAGTAAATATGTTGTCGAAGCTCAACCAAAATGTCCGCCAGTACATGTTGGTCACATTTAACTATTGGAACTTCACCGTTACCGATGGCGCACTACGTATGTTGGTGGTGCTCTATTTTTATGACTTGGGGTATTCAACCTTAGAGATCGCCTCCCTGTTTCTTTTTTATGAATTCTTTGGCGTTGTCACGAACCTCATCGGTGGCTGGCTAGGTGCTCGTCTTGGTTTGAACCGAACGATGAATATTGGCTTGGGAATGCAAATCATCGCTCTTTCAATGCTGGCCGTTCCTGCAAGTTGGCTCTCAATTCCATGGGTCATGGCTGCACAAGCCTTGTCAGGTATTGCCAAAGATCTAAACAAGATGAGCGCGAAAAGCTCCATCAAAACCTTGGTGCCAGAGAATGCACAAGGAGCATTGTATAAGTGGATTGCCATACTTACAGGCTCTAAAAACGCGCTAAAAGGTGCAGGATTTTTCTTAGGTGGTGCGTTGTTATCGATGATTGGCTTCCAATATGCGGTAGCTGCGATGGCGGGTGTTCTTTTACTGGTCTTTATCGGCAGTGTGATTAGCCTTAAATCCGATCTTGGCAAAGCGAAAAATAAACCTAAGTTCTCTGAAATTTTTTCCAAATCGAGCAGCGTGAACATTCTATCTGCTGCTCGTATGTTTTTGTTCGGTGCGCGTGACGTTTGGTTTGTGATTGCACTGCCTATTTATTTGGGATCTGTATTTGGATGGGATCATAGCGCCGTAGGTGGATTCTTGGCTATTTGGGTTATCGGTTACGGTATCATTCAAGGGATTGCACCAAAGATCACAGGCAGTAAATCGGGGCATGCGCCTGATGGTAAAGCCGCGATAGTGTGGGCGTTGGTATTGTCTGTAGTGACTGGCGTAATTGCTTACAGTGTGCAGCAGCAATGGCACCCAGAAGTGGTGATTGTCGTTGGACTGATGATTTTTGGTGCTGTGTTTGCTGTTAATTCTTCTCTGCACTCGTACTTAATCGTCAGCTATGCCAAGGGAGATGGTGTCTCTCTGGATGTCGGTTTCTACTACATGGCAAACGCAATGGGGCGTTTGATAGGGACGGTTCTATCTGGATGGGTGTTCCAAATGTGGGGGTTCTCAGCCTGTCTATGGGTATCCTTTGCCTTCTTAGCATTAACGACCATTATTTCGTTTTGGCTGCCTATAGGTACAAATCAAAAACTGGCTCAGCAATAAATAAAACTAAGCAGATTTGTTCACCAATGCCAGCTACGATTGCTGGCATTATTTTTTAGCCTCAAGTCATCGAATAAGCGAGAGCTATAAAAAACGTTAATGAAGTAGTATCAGTTCGTTACGTATACACTTATCTACATTGATTTCAGATCGAGCACATGCTGTTTTATTTCTTCAGAATCGAGATTTTGAAAATCGATGTTTGCAAGAGCTTCAATTCTTCGTTTTAGAGAGGAGTATACTTTATCGCACTGCTTGTTAAATTCGGAGACTGAAGCTTCATCATTAGGCAATGGCTCAAGATCCCAAGCAACACGAATACCAGCAGATAACCAGTTTGGGCAAGTTTCATTGTGCATTGTGTCACACACAGTAATTATCAGATCTGGATGGAAGCTCAGCCTTTCTTCCCATGACGTGCTGTGAAACTCAGAGGCATCAAAACCAAGCATATCAAGGTATTGTGCAATACGAGGATTGATCTGACCCTTAGGATGGCTACCGCCACTTGCGATTTGGAAATTTTCAGGCAGGTATTTTTTTGCAATTGCTTCAGCCAAAATGCTTCTGCTTGCATTATGTTTGCACACAAATAATATTTTCATCAATTGCCCTGCAGATGTTTAGGATTACTAAATTCGACATTTATCATGCTTTCATTACAGTTTGTTGACGGTTGAAAATAGGCATGAGCTAACTCATGGAAATACGCTGAGAAAGCGAGTCGTCTGCACTATCAATATTGCACAATAAATTTTTCCATACCTTAGTAAACCATATAAAACATTTCTGTCCAAATCCCTGTTAGTAGGTGCGATACTAATAGAAACCCAACCAACGAAGAATTTGTGATCGCCCAACAGTCGGTTGAATTGCTTTAATTACATTTAAAATCAAATAGATAGAAGCGAGCTTTGTGCTCGCTTTTTTCGTTATCATATGTTGGATAGACCATCGCAAAGCAGCGCATGACGGTACCTCCATTACTCGCTCTATTGGCTTCTATAGTTCATTTTGTGCCCTTAAGTCTGCAAGGTTCGTGTTGACTTGTTTTTGCCCCTTTTCGTGTTAGCACGGAAACTGTCCTGCTACCAGACTTGTGTTTCAATAGTACCTTGTAGTATCGAAAACACTTACCACAAACTTTAGAGATTTATGTACTATACCACCTACTGGAAGCTTGATGGTGATTGGGCAGTGCGTGATGATGTTGCTTCATGGGCCCGCATGAACTATCAAGGCAAAGAGAAAAACAACATCACTAGTGATAGCACAAGAACGTTGGCACCTTCTATTACTAACGTGGATCTCGGTGTGAACTGGCGTGTAACTAAGAATGTGAAGTTAATGGCAGCGGTTTATAACTTGTTCGATGAGCAAACCACAGAGGAAGAGTTTGGCTACATTGAAGATGGCCGACGCTACTGGTTAGCGGCTGAAGCGACTTTCTAATCTACTCACTTTTTTAAGCGAATAATAAAACAATGAATACGAAAACAATGAATACGAAAATTAAGTCTGCGATGACCTCTCTGCTACTTATGCCCTTTGTCTGTTTGGCTGGGGAGTTCAATGTAGAGAAGGATATCTTGTTCAAAACTGTAGGTGAGAGAGAGATTAAACTCGATCTTTATACTCCTTCGGTTGAATCAAATACTCAGTACCCGTTATTAGTCTGGGTACATGGTGGTGCATGGAAACGTGGGAGCAAAGACGCCATCCCAGAAAAGAACCCATTATTACTTCAGTCTGTGTTGAATGAAGGTTATGCGCTAGCTTCAGTTGATTATCGCTTAAGTGGAGAAGCGATCTTCCCTCAACCAGTACAAGACATTAATGATGCACTGAACTATTTGTACGACAATGCTGAAAAGCTCGGTATTAAAGTGGACAATGTTGTGATCATGGGACGCTCTGCTGGCGGGCACCTCGCTGGCTTTATTGGTGCGACTAACTCGGCATACAACCAAGTAGATTTCTATGAGCCACCAAAGTACAAGGTCTCAGCCGTAGTAAGCTTTTTTGGCCCTACCGATTTACTTGAGTTAAGTAATAAAGGTGGCAAGAAAACCAGCAAAAAATCGTCTGTATCTCGTTTCTTAGGAGATATTCCAAACAATATTCCAAAGCTTGCCAAGAAAGCATCAACGACAAGTTATGTGAATGAAAATACTCCACCATATATACAGTTACACGGCACCTTGGATAAGCGAGTGCCTCTATCTCAAAGTGAGATACTTAAGGCTAAGCTTGATGAGTATGGAGTTACCAACCAACTTTTCATTGAAGAAGGTGTAGGACACAGTGCACCTGTCTTTGATACCGAGAAGTACGTTGCTCATGTTTTGGACTTCTTAAATAAACACTTTCCGAACTAACAGCTCTAGTCAATATAAGGCTTAAAAGTTCAAGGGGGGAATACTGAGCCAACTGTGATTACAGTTGGCTTTTTCATGTATCTCTATTGGGCATTTTATCATTCTGATTAATGGGAGCGGCTGGCTCATTTTCAGGCAGTGGTTGAATCGCAGTAAGGTTGAGTTTAGATAGTGGTAGTTTGGTGATTAGTATGAAGCATCAGAGTTACTCACTTTGATTGCGGATGCAGCGCCTTCAGTCAAAGTGGGTAACTGTCTTCTTTTGAAATTGAAGTATCAGATCTAGTCAGAACCAATACACACTAAGGGCGTTCACCAACGTACAAACGTCTCTCGATATCTTTAATCACACTAGGGAGGTCTGCGATCGTATCGATGAGGTAGTGCGGCGAGCTCTGGAGCAATTTTGCTCGCGCTTTTTCACGAGCAGCATTAAGCGTTGCTTCGTCCGCGGCTTGGTATTCTTCAAACGTTAGACCTGCTTCGTTACCAGAAAGCAGCAAGCCAACGGTCCACATACCGGCGTGGTGACCTTCGTCGATACCCGGTGCTGCGTCATCCACTTTGATACACGCATTAACGTCAGTAACATTCAGCTCAATCACGTTCTTCAGTGCCATAAATGGTGCAGGGCGACCACCTTGCGGTAGGTCATCCGTTGCTACTACGTAATCCGGTTTGTAGCCGTAATCCGCTGCCACTGGAATTAGCACGTCCATCACTTCGCGAGGGTAACCAGAACAAGAACCGATCTTGATGCCTTTGTCTTTCAGACCGTTCACAACTTCAATCGCATTAAGGATTGGGTCTGCATGGTCAGCCACTTTTGCTTTTTGCAGAGGCATAAATGCTGCGTAGATAGCGTCGATGTCTTCGCTGGTCATTGAGCGACCAAACTTCTCATTCCAACGCTTATCAACCGCAGGAATACGACCCACAGCTTGGATGTGATCCCACTTACCAAGACCCATTGGTTCGCGCGCTTCTTCAAGGTCGATTTCAAAATCAAAGCCTTGTTTGAATGCTTCCACAAAGATACTGGTTGGCGCAAAAGAGCCGAAATCGACGATAGTGCCAGCCCAGTCAAAGATCACTGCTTGAATTGGTGAGTTGCTCATGTTCAATCCTTTTTTTTTGCTTGCCAGAGCGCTTGCCTACACGTCGGAACTGCGCTCTGAATCAATTGGTTTTGAGGTTAGAAGTAGTTAAAGTCTTTGCACACTTTGGCGATGGCTTCTTCGAAGATCGCCAACGCTTCTGTCAGTTGTTCGCGAGTGATGATCAGCGGTGGGCTGAGTTGAATCACATTGCCTTGCGATACCTTGAAGCTCAAGCCATTGTTGAGGCATTGGTAAAGCACAGCTTCCGCTTCGTCATACGCGCGTGCTTTGCTTTCGTGGTCGGTGACCAGCTCAATGCCCCACAACATGCCGATGCCACGCACATCACCAATCACTGGGTACTTAGCTTTCATCTCTAGCATCTTTTCACGCATGAACTGGCTGTCGGCTTTGGCTTTATCTAGCAAGCCGTCTTGCTCAATAGCTTCCATGGTTGCCAGTGCTGCAGCACAACCAATAGGGCTTTTCTCATGAGTGTAATGACCCATGGAGATTTGCTCGGCGGTGTTGTACTTGTCTTTGGTGACCATGGCTGCGATAGGCACTAAGCCACCACCCAAACCTTTACCGATGCAGAGCATATCTGGCTCGATGTCGTAGGCTTGGTAGGTAAACCATTCACCGCTGCGACCCATGCCGTTTGGGATGTCGTCGATGATCAGCATGACATTGTGTTTGTCACAGATTTCACGGATGCGTTTCCAGTAGGCTTTACTTGGCACTTGAACATCCGTGTTTCGAACCGCTTCTGCGATAAACGCGCCCACGCCGCCTTCTTTCTCAATCACGTATTCAAGGTAGTCGGCGTAATGCACGTCGCTGCCGTCCGCAACTGGGAAAGCACCACGGTATGACACCGCTGGTGGAATGCGCTCAACACCTGCCATTAATGGACCCATGCCTTGGCGGAAACACGCTTCGCCACCTACTGAGATGGCATCCAATGATGCGCCGTGGAAGGAGTCCCACAGAGAGACCACCTTGTAGTTGCCCGTGATGTGGCGCGCTAGTTTAAGTGCCATGCCAACCGCAGATGTGCCACCCGGAGCAAACAACACGCGGGTCAATTCGCCGCCACAGATTTGGGTGAGTTTTTCGGCACATTCAATCGCGGTCTCGTTGGTAAAACGACGTGGTGAAAACGGCAGTTTGGCAATTTGCTCTTGCACGCCTTTAATCACATGCGGATGACCGTAGCCCAGTTGATGGACGTTATTGCCATGGAAATCCATGTACTTTTTGCCGATAGCATCTTGGATGTAGATGCCTTCTGCTGCTTCCAATGTATCTAAGCAAGGCGTTGACATGGCTTGATGAAGAAAGACTTCCGAATCACGCTTCAATAATGCTTGCGTGCGTTCGTCGTCCATCGATGCATTCCAAGCTTGGCGCGCTGGTGTTGTGTTGACATCGCCTTCACTACGAAAATGAGTCGATTTGATATTCTGAGTCATAACGCTCTCTCAATCAGAAGGCTGCTTTACGCAACTTGCCAGTACATTGCTTTTTCAATCGCACCGATTAAGCGCTCGATATCTGCTGGGTAAACTTCGCCAATGTTGCCAATACGGAAGCAATCTGCGTTCGATACCTTACCCGGATAAATCACAAAACCTTGCTCTTTCAAACGCGTGTAGAACGCTTTGAATTGGTAATCACTGTGCGTCGGAGAGTAGAAAGAAGTGATGATTGGCGAGTGAAGGTCATCACTCAGCAGTGGCTCAAACCCCAGAGAACGCATACCTGCAACCAGTGTTTTCTGGTTAGTTTGGTAGCGGTGATGACGAGCCTCAATGCCGCCTTCTTGTTCCAGTTCTAGCAATGCTTGGTAGAAAGCGCGAACCGTGTGAGTTGGAGACGTGAAACGCCATTTGCCGTGGTTCACTTCCATACAATGCCACTGGTCGTAAAGATCAAGGCTCAAAGAACGTGCCTGACCTTGGCACTTTTCGAGCTCAGTTTTTTTTGCAATCACAAAGCCAAAACCCGGTACGCCTTGAATACATTTGTTTGCAGAGCTGATCATAAAATCGATGCCTAGCTCTGCGATATCGATAGGAATGCCACCAAAGCTCGACATGGCATCGAGAATCACGACTTTACCGTGTGCTTTTGCCGCAGAAGCAAATGCCTCAATTGGATTCAGCATGCCAGTGGTTGTCTCACAGTGAACAATCGCCACGTGTGTGATCGCAGGATCCGATGCCAATGCAGTTTCCACCTCGTTCAAGTGTGGCTGTGATGTTTCGCCTGGGGAAACTACATGGCATGGAATATTTAGGTAATCAGCGATCTGAGCGATACGCGCACCGTAAGCACCGTTGTCGACAACCAACAATTTTCCATCTTTGCCAATGGCACTGCCAATCGTTGCTTCGACTGATGCGGTGCCGCTACCTTGCATTAGTACGCTGGTGTAGCCGTCTTGCTCCGTCGCCAGTTTTACAAGCTTAGTGCGGATCACTTCTACAATGTCTTTGTTGTATTCATCATCCCAAGTACACCAGTCTTTTAGCATGGCTTCACGTACCGTTTCAGAAGTAGATAGAGGACCTGGAGTCAGTAGTAGGTATTCGTTTTTCATCTCGATTTCCATCAGAATAGGCTAATTGGTATACACCAAATTTCGAGTTCACTCTAGCGAGGAAGAAAAGGGCAGTAAATAGGCGAATCTCCAATTTCATAAAACTTTAATATCCAGAAAATGGTGGATCAATTGAACGATTATTCATCGATAATTTTCGCAAAACTGCCATTTAATGGTCATGAATTCGTCACAAAGGCTCAGTAGGGTGGTTATCGTCAACTGGTACAGACCAAATTAAAACTTAGCCAAATTAACTGGAGAAAATGATGAAAAACCGTTTGATGAAAGGATCGCTGGCTGCACTTGTCTCTCTGCTAGCTACGAATGCAATGGCAGCACAGGAAGTCACGGTTTACACCGCTTTCGAAACTGACATTCTTGCTAAATACAAGTCTGCGTTTGAGAAAGATAACCCAGATATCAAGATTAAGTGGGTTCGCGATTCAACCGGTATCATGACGGCGAAATTGCTGGCAGAAAAGAACAACCCTCAAGCGGAAGTGGTTTGGGGTCTGGCTGGCTCGTCAATGGCACTTCTTAAAGATGAAGGTCTTCTTAAGCCTTACACACCAAAAGGTTTGGAAGAGCTACATGCGAACCTAAACGACCCTCAATCAAACCAAGCTTGGTTTGGTAACGATGCGTTCTTTAACGCAGTTTGTTTCAATGAAGCGGTAGCGAAACAACTTAACCTGCCTAAGCCAACGTCTTGGGAAGACCTAACAAAGCCGGTTTACAAAGGTCACATTGCAATGCCGAACCCAGCTTCTTCTGGCACTGGCTACATGCAGGTTTCTGCTTGGCTACAAAACATGGGTGAAGATCAGGCATGGAACTACATGCGTGACTTAGACAAGAATATTGCACACTACACGCACTCTGGCTCTAAGCCATGTGTTCAAGCGGGTATGGGTGAAGTGGCTATCGGTATTTCGATGGCGAGCCGCGGCGCGAAGCTAAAAACACAAGGCGCACCACTAGCGGTTATCACACCAAAAGGCATCGGCTGGGAATCAGAAGCCGTTGGTCTAGTAAAAGAGTCTGATGCAGCGAAGCGCGTTGTCGACTGGTCAATCTCTAAAGTAGCAAACGAGCTTTACGTAGAAATGTACCCAGTGGTTGCACATAAAGAAGTTAAAGCGACTGTGTCTAACTTCCCTAATGTTCAAGAGAACATGGCGAAGATGGACTTCGCGCAAATGGGCAGCAAGCGTGCAGAAATCCTAGCTGCATGGTCTGAGAAGTTTGACGCGAAATCAGAGCCAAAGTCTTAATTGAATTTGCTTTGAGTTGAATATTGAAGTCCACCTCGGTTGAGGTGGATTTTTTGTTTTCCCTGTTATTTTAGAGTTTGCGGCAAGTAGATTCCTAGTCTCATCTAGGTTTGCTGGAATGACGGACTTAAGAAAGTTGGGATCTTCTATCCGTACTCATAACGTCATTCTCGAGAGCGACGGAGGAGCGAGTCGGGAATCTCTAATTACCACTTGAACAAACCTCATCGCCCTTCATCTATTTGTCATCTTCTGGCTATAAATTTGTCATTGGAACGTAACAATCCAAAACTAAAGTTGGTATATACCATTTGGAGCGTGTGTTATGTCAACTAACCAACATTACCTAAATATTGAAAATGTAGTGAAGCAGTTCGGACAGTTCACTGCATTAAAGAAAATCTCGCTAGCGATCGAAAAGGGCGAGTTCGTTTGTTTTCTTGGTCCTTCTGGCTGCGGTAAAACCACTCTATTACGTGCCATTGCAGGCTTAGACCTACCAACATCTGGTGCAATCTTTCAAAACGGTCAAGAGACCACATTCCTACCACCAGAGAAGCGCGATTTCGGCATCGTATTCCAATCTTACGCGCTGTTTCCGAACCTAACTGTGCAAGAGAACATTGCAGTGGGTTTGAAGAACCAAGGCATGTCGACCAAAGAAGCGTTAGAGAAGGTGGATTACTGGTTAGAAACCATTGGTCTTCCAACCTCTGGCGAGAAATTCCCCAACCAACTTTCTGGTGGTCAGCAGCAGCGTGTCGCTTTGGCTCGGGCGTTGGCGCTGTCACCTGGTCTACTGTTACTTGACGAGCCGCTGTCAGCGCTGGATGCAAAAGTACGTGTTCACTTACGTGACGAGATTTGTAAGTTGCAACGCAAGCTGGGCATCACCACCATCATGGTTACGCACGATCAGGATGAAGCGTTGTCGATGGCGGATCGTATTGTGGTAATGAACCATGGTGTGATTGAGCAAGTCGGTACGCCTCAAGAGATCTACCAGCAACCAGCCACGCGCTTTGTCGCTGAGTTTGTCGGCAGCATGAACTTTATTGAAACCTCAGTAGCAACGGACTCCCAATTACGAATTGCAGAAACCCTAATGCCAGCGCCAAGCTTGACCAATCGTAAGATACAACGTGGTGACCGCTTTGACCTTGCGGTGCGTCCTGAAAGCATCAAGTTCGTTGAAAACTACAACAACTCTTTACCTGTGCGAGTTACGGCAACCGAGTTTCTAGGGGCGTTTTTCCGCATTGATTGCGTATTGCAAAACGACAGCTCAACGAAAACCATCGTCGTGGATGTGCCTGTAGAAACGCTTCAAAAACTCAATATCAAGGCGGGCGATGTACGTTACATCCAGTTTGCTGAAGAAGGACTGCATGGTTACGCCGTGCCCTCGGTTGATAAAGCGCTAGCAGCGTAGGTGTAAACATGGATGCGAAGACAATGACGATGAATAGCCTGACCACTCAAGACAAAGCAAAATCCCTACTCGGACGTGTCAGCCGCGACAACCTAGTGTTGTTTGGTTTGCTCGCTGGCTTGTCGACCATGATGGTGCTGTTCATCTTAATGCCGCTTTGGGCAATGTTGACCAAGAGTGTGCAAAATGCCAATGGCGAATTTGTTGGATTGGCAAACTTTGCGACGTACTTTTCCTCTTCAAGCTTGTGGGTGTCGGTGGGAAACACCTTCACTTTGGGCGTGATTGTAACCTCGGTGGTGGGTGTACTTGCGTTTGGTTATGCCTACGCGCTGACTCGTTCATGCATGCCGTTTAAAGGTTTGTTCCAAATCTTAGGTACTGCGCCAATCCTTGCGCCTTCGTTGTTACCGGCGATCAGTTTGATCTTCCTTTTCGGTAATCAAGGCATTGCCAAAGAGATGTTGTTAGGAAACTCAGTTTACGGCGTGATTGGTATCTCGATGGGTTTGATTTTCTGGACCTTCCCTCATGCATTGATGATCTTAACCACTTCGCTGCGCACTTCAGATGCCCGTTTGTATGAAGCAGCCCGCGCACTTAAAACCTCACCCATCAAAACCTTCTTTATGGTGACGTTACCTGCGGCGAAATTCGGTTTGATCAGTACGCTTATCGTCGTCTTTACGCTGGTTATCACGGACTTTGGTGTGCCGAAAGTGATTGGGGGCAGCTACAACGTTCTGGCGACTGACATCTTCAAGCAAGTGGTGGGACAGCAAAACTTTGCTATGGGTGCGGTGACCAGCATTATGCTGTTATTCCCAGCGGTAATGGCGTTCGGTGCAGACCGTTGGGTACAGAAAAAACAGAAGAGCTTATTTGACACTCGCTCGGTGCCTTATCAGCCAGAACCCAACAAAGCGCGCGACAGCATTTGTTTGGTTTACTGCAGCATCATTTCTATCGCAGTGTTGGCTGTGCTTGGCATGGCAGTGTATGGCTCGTTAGTTACGTTCTGGCCTTGGAACAAAGCGCTGACGCTAAACAACTACAACTTTGCTGAAATGAGCACTTACGGTTGGAGCCCATTCTTCAACTCGCTAACGCTGGCAGGTTGGACGGCAGTGATCGGCACAGCTATCATCTTTGTCGGTGCATACTGCATTGAGAAAGGGCGTGCGTTTGGTCCAATTCGTCAGGTGATGCAAATGCTTAGCGTGGTGCCAATGGCAGTTCCGGGTATGGTGCTTGGCTTGGGCTACATCTTTTACTTCAATGACGCGAACAATCCCCTGAACGTGCTTTATGGCACCATGGCATTCTTAGTGATTAACACGGTAGTGCATTACTACACAGTGGGTCACATGACTGCACTGACAGCGCTAAAGCAGTTGCCATCGGAGATTGAGGCCACGGCGGCATCGGTGAAGCTTCCTCAATACAAGTTGTTCTTTAAAGTGACATTACCTGTGTGTTTACCTGCGATTTTGGACATTGCGACTTACTTGTTTGTTAATGCATTGACCACCACTTCTGCGGTAGTATTCCTTTACTCAACCGATACGATTCCGGCTTCGGTCTCGATTCTGAATATGGACGATGCAGGTCAAACTGGCGCTGCAGCAGCGATGGCTGTGATGATCATGATGGCTGCCGCAATTGCGAAGATTGTTCAGATGACTTTGGGTAAATTGTTAGAGAATCGCACACAAGCTTGGCGCAAAAGATAAGGACACTTCGTGCAATACGTAAAAATTAAAGATTCGATTGTTGAACAGATTGAAGCGGGCATGCTATCGCCGCGTCAAAAACTGCCAGCAGAGCGTAAGTTGGCGGAGTCGTTCGATACTACACGCGTCACTCTGCGTGAAGCTTTATCACTGCTGGAAGCAGAAGGTCGAATCTATCGCGAAGATCGCCGAGGTTGGTTTATCTCACCCGAGCCATTGCGTTACGACCCAACCCAAACTCTGAACTTCGCGAACATGGCGAAAGCGCAAAATCGCGTGCCAAAAACGGAGTTGGTCGCAGCAAAAGGAACGTTGGCAAACAAACAAGCGGCACGCTTGTTGGACTTGCAACCTTTCACGGACGTGTATCGAGTCGACCGTGTGCGATACCTTGAAGATAGACCTGTAGTATTCGTAACAAACTATATTCGCCCAGAGCTGTTTCCGAATCTGCTGGACTATGATTTGTCAAACTCACTGACGGACATTTACCGCGAGCATTATGGCGTGACGTATCAAAAGATTCGCTACCGCATTTCAACCAGCACTTTGTTGGGTGAAATGGCTCAGGCACTGCGCGCGACAGCCGGTACGCCAGCGATGGTGGTGGAGCGCATCAACTATAACCAGCACGGTGAGTTGATTGATTGCGATATCGAATATTGGCGACACGATGCCATCAGCATTGAATCTCTGGCGGAACTCAATCGTTAAGTGGATTTTCTCATTATCTAAGGCTCCATCTCGGGGCCTTTATTTTATTCAGACAGGAACATTGAAATGGATTTGTTGGCGATTGGTCTCGTCGTTTTTTCTGCTGTTCTCCATGCGGGCTGGAATATCCTTGGTAAAAGTAACTCAGGTTCTGGACTTGCGTTTACGATGGCGGCCAGCTTTTCTGCCTGTGCCATTCTTACCCCTTATCTGATTTGGTATTTGGCGACCATTGGCTGGACATCATTGCAGAGTGAATTTTGGGGATTGCTGTTCATTAGCGGCATTTCACAAATGGTCTATCTGGTCGGTTTGATTGTCGCTTATAAGCACGCAGACGTGGGTGTGGTTTATCCGATTGCTCGGGCACTGCCTGTGATGATGGTCGGCGCAATCAGTGTGGCATTGGGGCATGAATTATCTAGTCAGCAGTGGCTCGGATTCTTGCTGATTACCTTTGGTTGTATGCTGGTACCACTGACAAACTTTCGCCAAATGACGCTGGGCTCTTATTTGAACGTTGGTGTGTTCTGGGCATTGATTGCCGCAATAGGCACAACGGGTTACTCGGTGGTCGACAAAGAAGCGCTGAGTTTACTCACAGAACAAGCATCAGAGATTTTGAATGATCAGTACAGTGCGATCTTTTACTTAGGCGTGCAGTTTTGGGCGATAGGTATTCCTGCCCTTGTGTGGTGCTTGGTTACAGGCAAGCCAGATGAGATTAAGACAGCGTGGCAGATCCGAAAAACAGCCAGCATGGCAGGGGTAATGATGGCATCCACCTACGGCTTGGTGTTGTTTGCGATGACCATGACAGACAATGTGAGTTTAGTGGTGGCACTGAGGCAAATCAGCATTGTGTTTGGACTGTTTATGGGGATCTATATCTTGGGAGAGAGGTGGTATCGAACTCGTTCTGTAGGAATCGTCCTAGTGATAACAGGTTTGATTCATGCTCTGAAATGACTAATTGGAGAAAGAAATGTCTAAACCTTTGTATGTATTTGATTTGGATGAAACTCTCATCAATGCCGACTGCTCTATGATTTGGAACGAGTTTTTAGTCGAGAAAGGTATTGTAACGGATCATAACTTTATTGACGAAGACAAGCGTTTAATGAATCTATATGCGAAAGGAGAGTTAGATATGCAGTGTTACTTAGATTTTTCTTTAGCACCGCTTACGGCTATTCCAAAAGCGCAAGTTAGTGATTGGGTTGAAGAGTGTGTACAACGCTATATTCTTCCCAAGCAGTTTACGCAATCTAAGGTACTAATTGAGAAACTAGTACGCGAACACGCAGAGTTGATCATTATTTCAGCTAGTGTCACTTTTCTAGTCGAAGTTATAGCGCGTTACTTAGGTATTAAAACTGCTCTGGGTATTGATTTGGTAGAGCAGCACGCTTGCTACAGTGCACAAATAAACGGCATAGCGACGTATCGCGAGGGTAAGGTCGCTCGACTAGAGCAGTGGGTGAAGGAAACGAAACAGTCTTTTTCGGAGATTCACTTTTTTACAGACTCCATAAATGACTTGCCATTGTGTGAGTATGCGGACTACACCTACCTTGTTAATCCATGCCCTAAACTAAGAATCATAGGGGCAGAGCGCAATTGGCCCATATTGTGTTGGGGGAGCCAATATGGGCGTAATACTTATGGTGTGGTTGCCAAATAATCGATGAGCGGCTGTAAGCATGCCGCTCATCGAATGGAGAAAAGCGAACCTACTACTCGCTTATTCTCAGTGGTGGCTCACGACTCTTCCAGTGGCTCATTCACAAGGCTTGACCCAACTTTAGTCATTGGGCTACTCTTCCCACATCACTTCTATCGGAGATTGCGCCGCGATGAACAACTAAACCTGCTTCCATATCACATCGGTTTTTTGGATTCACAGGGTTAGTCGGCGTAGCTCACTATCAACTATTTGCTGTTCGTGTCGTTTAGGATTTCTATCCTCAAAGAACGAATTCGCTTATTGCACACATTCGGTTATCTATTGCTGCGGCGAAGGCCCCTGTTACAACAGGAGGCATTGCTATGCCATTTTTACGAGCAAGTTCAGTGAGTTACCAATTTGAAAATGGTGAGCGACTGTTTGATTCTTTAACTTTTTCGATGACCAAATCCCGCGTTGGGCTTGTCGGGCGTAATGGGGTCGGAAAATCCATGTTAGCCTCAATTCTGTTAGGTGAGGTAGCGCCTAGCTCTGGCCATGTGATGTCTCCGCAAAAGACAGCAATCTATCGTCAACACGCAGGCGGGCTAGTGAGCGGGGAGCTTACCATTGCCCAATTTTTGGGTAAGCACGCCATTCTCGAGGCGCTTGAGCGGATTGAAAATGGCGAGTGCGACACGCAGTGGTTTGAACAAGTCGGTGAGGAGTGGGACTTGCCGCAGCGCCTATCTGAGCAACTGGTTCTATTGGGCTTGCCACCTAAGCCACAGATGCTATGTGCTCAGCTTAGTGGTGGTCAATTGGCTCGTCTTCAGCTTTGGCAACGGTTTGAATCACAGGCGGAATTATTGATCCTCGATGAGCCCTCTAATCACCTCGATATCAAGGCGAAGCGATGGCTAATTGCGCAAATCAGGCAGTATTCAGGGGCGGTGTTAGTCATCAGTCATGACCGTTCGTTATTGCGGGAGATGGATGAAATATGGGCGCTATCGAGCCTAGGGATGAATATCTATGGTGGTAATTACGATCACTATGCCGAGCAGCAACGCGTTGAACAAAATGCGGTTGAGCGGCAATTATCCCATCTCAAAAAGCAGCAAAAACAGCTCAAGGAGGAGGTGCAACGTAACCGGGAGAAAGCGGAGCAAAGAGCCGCACAAGGCAACCGACTTCGCCGCGGTGGCAGTCAGCCTAAGATTTTGCTCGATGGTAAAAAGGACAAAGCGACGGCTCGTGCCTCAAACCGTAATAAAAATGAGCAGCAGCGACAAACCTATCTCAATAAGACGCAGCAAGCGCTAACTTCAAGGTATGAGGAAAACCGAGCGCAGACATTTTATCTCACCGAGAGAAAGGTTAGCGATAAATCGGTCGTGATGATGGAAAATGGCGTCTTAGCGTATGGTCGCTCAGAGCCGATGACACTGCGCTTAACCGCTAACGATAAGGTACGGCTAGTTGGCGACAATGGCAGCGGCAAATCAACCTTGCTCAAAACCCTACTCGGTGAGTACGCACTGCGTGACGGGCAGCTTAGAATCAATACTGAGTTCTTTTATCTAGACCAGCACTTTGCGGCGTTAAAAGGCGATCGCTCTATGCTTGATAACCTGTTAACCCAGTGCCAGGGTATGACGGAAATGAAGGCTCGTACTCTGTTGGCTGGTGTAGGCTTTAGGCGTGACACTGTCTTTCGGTTGGCGGATGTATTAAGCGGCGGCGAGAAAATGAAACTGGCGATGTTAATTGTCAGTCACCAACTCAATCAGCCCTTTCTTCTGCTTGATGAACCTGACAACCATCTTGATCTCGACTCGAAACAAGATTTATCGCGTGCACTCAATGAGTATCCCGGGGGATTTTTATTGGTGACTCACGATGACGAATTTGCTTCGGACGCAGGGGTTGAATGGCAGATTGGTGAGTAGCGCGCCAAGTCAGAGAGCTGCTCATTGTTATACAAGGATAGGTCGAGTGTTCACCACACTGAAGGGCGGGGTATTGAGCTAAGTCATAGAAGTCAATTTAGCTGCTGCATTTATGCCAAAACAATCTACACTAGCGGCCAACGAGAGAGGAGAGAAGAATGAAATACGATTGGATCTTGTTTGATGCCGATGACACCCTGTTCCACTTTGATGCCTTCAAAGGCATGCAGTTGATGTTTTCGCGTAAGGGTGTGGTGTTTACCGAGCAGGATTATGACCATTACCAAGCCATCAATAAGCCGCTTTGGGTCAAGTACCAAGAGGGGCAAATTAACGCTGATGAGCTGAAACACACACGATTTGTTGAGTGGGCGCAAAAACTGAACACCACTACCGCAGAGCTTAACCGTGCGTTTCTTGAAGCGATGGCAGATATCTGCACATTACTTCCCGGCGCAAAAGAGCTGATGGAAGCGCTGAATGGGCGCGCAAAGCTTGGCATCATCACCAACGGTTTTACCGAGTTGCAAGCGATTCGACTTGAGCGCACTGGCATGAGTGAATACTTTGAACACGTGATCATCTCGGAAGAAGTCGGTGTAGCCAAACCTGATCTGGCGATCTTTGCGCACGCCCATGAAAAAATGGCGCAGCCGTGTAAAAGTAAAGTCCTTATGGTGGGCGATAACCCCCATTCAGACATTTTGGGCGGAATCAATTTTGGTATTGAGACTTGCTGGCTCAACACACATCGCTTGCCAAACGTAGAAGGCATTACGCCAAACTATACCGTAGAGTCTCTGTTTGATCTCAAAGCGATATTGTTGGCGTAATAGGGTATTCAGAGTGGAGACTTAGCCTTAGGGCTATTCACACGGCGCCATGTGAATCACAGCCAAACCACCGAGTGAGGTTTCGCGATATTTACGATTCATATCCTTGCCGGTTTGATACATGGTTGCGATCACCTTATCCAGAGAAATCAGGCATTTGCTGGTTCGCTTGAGCGCCATTCTGGAGGCGTTAATGGCCTTCATTGCGCCCATAGCGTTGCGCTCGATACAAGGGACTTGCACCAAACCGCCAATCGGGTCGCAGGTCATACCCAAGGAGTGTTCCATCGCTATTTCGGCCGCAATGCAAATCTGTTCATTACTGCCTCCTCGAAGTGCGGTCAAGCCCGCTGCCGCCATGGACGACGATACGCCGACTTCACCTTGGCAGCCCACTTCTGCACCTGAAATGGACGCATTGGTTTTATACAAAATGCCGATAGCGCCGGACACGGCCAAGAAGTCTTTGATCTGTTTGAGGTTTAGTTCCTTGATAAAGCGGTGGTAGTACATGAGTACGGCGGGAATGACGCCTGCAGCGCCGTTGGTCGGCGATGTCACTACTTGGCCACCGGCGGCGTTTTCTTCACTGACAGCGAAGGCAAACAAGTTGATCCAATCCATGATTTCCATTGGGTCATTTTCAACGGCGGCGTTGGCTTCCAGCTTTTTAAGCAAGTTTGGCGCGCGTCGCGTTACGTTCAGGCCACCTTCAAGGATGCCTTCGGTATCAAAGCCTCGTTGCATGCACAGTGTCATCACTTTCCAAATTTGCTCGGCTTTTTCGTCAATCTCTTGGCCAGAGAAGAAGCACAATTCATTTTGCAGCACCATTCCACCAAGGCTCAATCCATGTTGCTCCGCCATCTGGATCATTTGATCGGCGCTCTTAAAAGGAAACGGCACGGTAACGGGGGTTATTTTGCTGCCGTTGGTCAGTTCATCTTCCGTTGCGATAAAGCCGCCGCCTATCGAGTAGTAGGTCTCTTTAAGCAGTATGGCGCCCGTTTCATCGAAAGCAGAGATGGTCATGCCATTTTCATGCAAAGGCAGGCTGTCATCGTGGAACAGAATATCCCCTTGGTAATGAAACGCGATGGTTTGGCGACCCGCAAGTAATAGCTGTTGCTCGTCCATCGCTTGTTGCAATAAGGCTTTGGCGCTGGTCATTTTTATGGTGTCGGGGCGGTTACCCAGTAAGCCGAGAATGACGGCCTTATCCGTGTGGTGGCCTTTGCCCGTCAATGAGAGTGAGCCATATAAGTCCACTTGCACCCGAGAGGTGTGGTTGAGCTGCTCGTTTAACGCTTGGGTAAATTGATACCCCGCGAGCATGGGTCCGTTGGTGTGTGAGCTCGATGGGCCCACGCCGATTTTAAATATGTCGAAAATTGACAGCATGTTCATCACTTCCTATTGACCTGTGGTTTCAGGCTCTCTTATTGTTGTACTCGTTGTGCCACGTTCTCCAGCGGTGCGCCGTGAGTAAGCTGTACGAGTATCACTGATCTTTACTTATTCTAGCTACTTTTAGAATAGTCTGCTTTACGCTACGTAATGAGCGAAACTTTGTACAGAGATTATTAATATCTAGAATAAAAAGTTGAGAAGTTGACGATTGATGAATATATCTCATGCCGTCATTGTGTTGGGAAAACGCTTGGTCAACAATCAGTTGACGCTCGAAGGGCAATCAAGAATCGATGCGTTGATCCATCAGGTAGAACGATTGAACCTTGCGCAGAGTGTCGTGGTGCTCTGTGGCGGTCGAACGTCAGGGCAAACGGTCTCAGAGGCGAGCGCGATGTGCGAGGCACTCGAGCAGCGTGCGCCCGATTCGTTTTGGGCCAGCCTGCCTAAAGATCGGCTCTTGGTTGAGGATACATCCACCAATACCATCGAAAATGTTGCCAATGCCGCGAACACCTTGGTGAAAAGTGGATTAGTAGGGGGAAGTACTCCTCTCAACATTTTATTTGTCTCCACCGATTATCACCTCAAGCGTATTTTTGAGATTGAACACTGGCTCCCTGAGCAGGGTTTGCTGGGCATGATGACGCGAGAGTGTGCTCGGCAAGGACTAAGCATCACTATTTGCCCGCAAGCGGACGCTCATGTCTTGGCACCTTACCCATACCCTACACAAGGGATCGGTTTTTTGCTCTGTGATGCGTTGACGACCTACCGTGTTTACTTAGAAGGGGTAGTGGCAGGCAAGATTGATTTTCATCCATCTCCAAGGCGCCAATATTGTGAGCATCAGGCGCATCACGCGCTCGAACAGCTCCAATCGTTGACGCGAGACAGAGTTGGGGCAGCGCTGTTATCTCAGTTAGAGGAGGCGCTGCGCTTCACGAGAGAGGCGATCTCTATTTTACAGCTTAATGGTGCGTTAAATTGCTTTGATCAGTCCCTTAAAGCGCTCAATCGCCATTGGGATCCAGAACAATCACATGACTTTGGCAAGCTTTCTTTCCCAGACAAGGGCGCGTAAACTGACAGCGAAACGAAGAGGAAGAGGGAGAAGGGAGAGAAAGTGCAGTACGCAACCATTAAGCAGGCGATTGTCCAGCAGGCAGAGAAAGCTACGCCATTCGTATGAGCGCGTTGCATGGTGAGATAGCTCAAGCCCTACGCGCAACGGTTGGTACGTCCGCGTTGGTGTTAGAGAAGGTTTATCTGAATAGTGCAGGAGAGCCGGTTTTCACTGATATTGAGTATTGGCGTCATGATGCGATTGCGATTGAGTCTAGCTTGCCCTATTAAAATAAAAGAGCGCCTAATCTAGCGCTCTTCTCCTAAGGAGGCGTTTACTGGCTTTGCTGTTGCTGACTCTCTCGATAGTATTCCCATTGCTCTTGTCGACTGCCATCTGGCAACACACAGTAGGTAACGCGTTTGTCGTTTTCGCTCACGGTATCTAGTTCACCTTGCTGCTGAACACAGTAGACAGCGGCTGGATTTGCGATGGATGTGTACTCTTTCACTTCATATTCGTCGGGTTCGTTGGCGCAACCGGTGAGCACAGCGGCGCCAAGCAATGTCAAAAGCAAAGCGGCATTTCTCATGTAATATCTCCAAATTTCAATTAGATGCATATCGAGTATAGAAGATTACCTAAAGAAACGTGTCTTAACTTTGCCAAAAGTATGTTTTACTCCAAATTTTATTGAGTTAACGGTTTTCAACCTTGCTCTGTTGGTACTAAAGTTTAAGAAGCAGCAGGGAAGGTCTTCCCATTTAGACAGTAGGCAAAGGAAACCAAGATGTCCGAACAAACATATCGACTTGTTACTCGCAGTGATTTTGATGGTCTAGTATGCGCGGTGTTATTGAAGCAGCTTAATTTGATTGATGATATCAAGTTCGTACACCCTAAAGACATGCAAGATGGGCTTGTTGACATAACTCCAAACGATATTGTGACGAACTTGCCCTATGTGGCAGACGCTCATTTGATTTTTGACCACCACTTGTCCGAGACGATTCGCAACGCGGGCGAGCGCCCCAATCACATTATTGACCCTAATGCGCCTTCTGCCGCGCGTGTGGTTTGGGATTACTACGGTGGGGAGGCGGTCTTCCCATCACACTGGACAGATATGATGGAAGCCGTCGATAAGGGTGATTCCGCTCAATTCAATCGAGATGAGGTGTTAGATTCGACCGGATGGAACTTGCTCAACTTCCTCATGGATGCCCGCACGGGCTTAGGTCGTTTCCGCGAGTTTCGTATTTCCAATTACAACCTGATGATGGATCTTATCGAATACTGTAAAAATCACACTATCGAAGACATTCTGGCACTGCCAGATGTCAAAGAGCGTATTGATTTGTATCGCGAGCACGAAGCCCTGTTCAAAGAGCAGATCATGCGCTGCGCCACGGTGTACGACAACTTGGTGCTGCTTGACCTCACCAATGAAGAGACCATCTATGCGGGCAACCGCTTTATGATTTATGCGCTATTCCCACAATGCAACATCTCGATTCACAAGATGTGGGGATTCAAAAAACAAAACACCGTCTTCGCGACGGGAAAATCCATTTTTGATCGCAGCTCTAAAACCAACGTTGGTGAGTTGATGCTGAAGTACGGCGGTGGTGGTCATAAAGCGGCCGGGACTTGCCAAATCGATAACGACAAAGCCGACCAAGTCGAACAAGCACTGATCGCGGCGATCACCGCAGACGGTTAGGCTAAAACGTTGATCACAATAGATAAATGATACAAGCCCCGCTCAGTTGAGCGGGGCTTGTCATTAGGCGTGCGTGTTATCGAGAATCCGTTGCCAAAAAGATGACCAGTGTTCAGGACAAGGTGCACACTTGCTCATCATCCAGCGCTTAAAGCGGCATCACACGGTTGCGTCCGAGCTGTTTGGCTTCGTAGAGTAGCCCATCGGCTCGGCCAATTAGCGATTCAGCACTTTCACCCACTTCAAACTCTGCAACGCCGAGTGACATGGTAATGTTGCCCACCGGTTTGTTAGAGCGCTTGTCACGGATAGAGAGCTTTTCTACCGCGCGGCGTAGGCTATCGGCGAACTGTCTGGCGATCCTCAGTGACTTATTGGGGACAATCAGGGCAAATTCTTCGCCGCCAAAGCGATAGGCATGGATCCCCTCGCGGCAGCTCAATTGGATGCGCTTTGCGATGCCTTTGATGACCGTGTCCCCAAACAAGTGGCCGTAGGTGTCGTTATAGCCTTTAAAATGGTCAATATCAGCCAGAATGAGACACATGTTCTGCTCGGAGCGAATAAGGGTGCGAAGATCATTGTCAAATGCGCGGCGGTTGTAGAGGCTGGTGAGCGAGTCAAATAGCGCGTCTTGCTGCACTTCGGCCAGTTGCGCTTTGAGCAAATTAATTTCAGCGGTCGCTGTCTCAAGTTGGCTGTTTAAAAAACGGGTTGAATGACGAATTTCATGGGAGTCCGACACCAATTGGCGCACCACTTTCATCACTTCGTCGATGGTCATCGAGTTACCATCGACTCGCTCTAAGCTCTCAAAGCTTTTGTCTATCATTTGCGAGAATTGAGAGGTGTCAGTGAGCGTATCGCTAACTGAGCTCGCTACCTCATTGACCAATATTTCGATGTTGGCTCGCAGGTTGCTCATATCGGTTTCGACTTGGCCTGCCACATGGGTTTTGTAGAGTTGCTCGCAGGTAGCGGGTGGGCAGATGCCATAGTTTTCTAGCACGGCATCGAGTTCACGATTCAATCTGGGAATCGCATTATCTACATAAGTGTACCAAAGCGCATAGTTTGAGGGTGTGGCCGCAACATGATGTTTCATCATCAGGGGCACCGCTTTTTTCAAATTCGCCGTCGACTTTTTGAAATCTTCGTCTGTCATCGTTGTTGTATAGTTTTAACCGTAACAGGAGTCTTAAAATAAGATTAGTGGATATTGATGAATGATGCCTAAATTTATTAAAATTAACGAGTTTTTATTTAGGCCATTCATGCAAATGCGTGATGTATATCCTGTAAAAATATCAGCCGAATTGAGCGCTTGGTGTTTAAATCATCACTTTGCCTAGATGCCGGCCGCGCCTAAATGCTGACCGCATCGGCGTTGCGCACGTTTCCTTCTTCCAGTTTGGCCGCCCCGCGCAGCATCGCCTTAATCAGGTCTGCGGCATTGAACTTCTCTAACGCTTCATGGGCGCCGACTTGATGTGCTCTGTCGACACAAATTTCACTCGATAAAGAGGTATGTAAAATGATATACACTCGGCTAAGCTGCTGTTCGCTTTGAGTTTCAAACGCCAGTTCGTAGCCATCCAGGCCCGGCATTTCAATGTCGCTCACCAAGAGTTCAATCGGTTTGCCGCGCGCGGCCTCTTCACGCATCAACTGCAATGCATCGAGTCCATTGTTACAAATCTTGTAAGGGATATTTATGCTGTCGAGCGCATCCCCCAGTTGCTTACGTGCAATGGAAGAGTCATCCACCAACAAAATATTGAGCGCTTTTAGGCGCTCGCGCTCAATGTCTGTGAGCATTGGAATTTTGGTTGATTCGTACTGCGGGTAAATCTTGGCGAGCAGCAGCTCAACATCCAACATCTGCACAATTTTGTCTTGATAGCGTGTGATCCCCGTGACGAACACATTGTTGCCGGCACTTTTGGGTGCCGATTCGATCGCTTTCCAGTCACATTCGATAATTTTTTCAATCGAGCGCACCATAAACGCCACGACAGTACGCAGACAATCGGTCACGATCAGGTAGCAATCGTTGTATTCCTCCGGCTGAATAGGACGAAAGCCAATCGCGGCCGGCATATTAATCACAGGTATGGTCTTGTCGCGAATGGTCACAGTGCCAATCACATGATGATGCGAGTAGGGTATTTGAGTGGTTGGCTGAAAAGGTACGATTTCGCGTACTTTCAGTGTGCCGATCGCAAACAGTTGTTTGTTGCTGGTCAACGTGAACATCAACATGCCTTGTGACTGATTTGCTTTACTCGGAGTTTTCGCCATTTACTTCATACTCTCGTTGGGTCTCTATCTATATTAAAGGGTAATGGATCTTGAGGTAGGTTCAATGATATCGGGCAAATTTAGTCTTACTTGAATGGCATTCGCAGCATTAATGACACTCAAGCTTCAAACATGGGGTGAAGATCTCACTTTGTTTGGTTACAATCACGCTCCGTTGAAATCTACCTAACATTGAGGTTTGTACTATGGCCAACACTGCCGCCGCACTCCATATTCTGGTTAAGCACAAAGAGCAAGCCGAAGACATCATTAAACAGTTGAAAAAAGGCGCGAAATTCCAGACTCTGGCAAAGAAATACTCCACCTGTCCATCTGGCAAACGCGGCGGTGATCTCGGTGAATTCCGTCGCGGTCAGATGGTGCCTCAGTTTGACAAAGTCTGTTTTCAGGGTGAGACACTGGTCCCGCACCTAGTGAAAACCAAGTTTGGTTGGCATGTGGTAAAGGTTCTATACCGCACCTAATACTTTATTAATCGCTATTTTCATACCACCGCTGTCCGTAAGCTGAGATCTTTCGAGCGCTTTGTAAACAAGTTGATTGACCGGGGTAGGAATATCGGTTATTCCCATTAACGCTCAGATGAGAATTAGACTAAATGGTCTAAATTTCTAAATATTGTAATGAGTGTTGGCATGAAACGGACTTTGAGTTGCTCATTATCAGTTCTAGCAACTTACATGAGATGTTTATGCGCAAGTTTTCGTTTTTATTCGCTTCTGTTCTTCTTTCGACCGGGCTTTCTGCTCAAGAGAAGCACCATGAAGATCCAACCAAAATTGTCACCAAAGCTGGTTTTGCCTACAGTGAAGGGCTGAAGTTCTCTGGTTCGATTGGCCTTGATGATGCGCGCATGATCAATGGGCGTATCAACGCGGATGGCGATGAGTGGCGCGTCGGGGGCTCTTGGTTGTTGCCGATGGGTATTCTCAACTTCAACTTTAGCCGTACCGAATTTGATGATGAGGCGTACAAAAACAACTACAGTATCGGCACGTTTGTTCCTTTGAGCTATTTTGATATCGAACCAATGGGCTGGCAGATATTCCCAATGGCGGGTTATAGCTACAACGACGGTGAATTTGCCGTGCGTGATGAGAGCGACATTGAGAACGACTACGTCTTAATGCCAGCTTCGAGCCATGGTGGCTACATCGGTGCGTTTGCCCTCAAGCCGTTGACTCAGAAATGGTCGATGATGACGTTTGGCGGTGCATCACGCGGTTCGGACAGTTACTCGGGCTATTGGGGCGGTGCAGGTGCGAGCTACAAAATTTCTGAGGCGCAGTCGTTCAACTTCTTCGGCATCATCGCAGACGATGATTTTGGTAAAACCAACAAACTCGGCGCGTCGTACACTTACGAGTTTAAATAACGCCCGAGCCCATATTCGGGTTAATCAGCTGCTTGGTGTTGTCTAAGCTTTGCATTACTTGTTGGCGAAACCATTGATGCGCCGGGTCTTTACTGTGCTTCTTATTCCATATCAGATAGTTCGACATCTGAGTGTGGGAGAAGGGCGGGTTGATCACTTGCAGTTGCAAACGCGCTTTAAACTGCAAAGCGACCGACAGCGGGACGATGGTGATGATGTCTGACTGGCTGCACAGCATCATATTGTTAAACAACGAACGACCGTGATAGACCACCTTACGTCGAGAAATGTCTATGTTGGTGTAGTGGCCTAAGCTGTAGGTTTGATTACGCGTGCGCTCTAAGACGGCATGGCTCTCTCCAAAATATTGCTCTTGAGTCATGCTGCCTTGAATTCGCGGATGCTGCTCGCGGCAAACAATCACAAAGCGCCCATCGAAAAGGTGGGCGCTTTCAATACTGGGTGACTCAGAAACTAAGATGTCGATCATCGCATCAAACTTTTGCGTCACTAACCCTTCATAACTCTTATCGTCATTATCCGGTTGATCGTAGATCTCAAGGGTCACTTGTGTGTCGCTCAACTTAGAGAAACCATCAAGCAAAACCCACTGCAAGTGCTCTGGCGCGGCCAAGACAAATTTACGCTGTGAGGTGCGTGGATTAAACTGTTCGAGCGCATTAAACACCCCACCGAGTTGCTGGATGGGGTCTCGTACTTGTTCGTAGAGGCTTAACGCATAAGTGGTCGGTACCACCCCTCGACCTTGACGGATAAACAGCTCTTGCCCGAGTTCTTGTTTAAGCCTTGCAATCGCCGTACTGATGGTGGATTGGTTGGTGCTTAAATGATCCGCTGCTCGGCTCAGTGAGCCATGCTCTATCACGGTGGCGAATACAGCCAGCAGGTTGAAATTAGGGATGTCGTTGTTTTTCATGAGCTTACTTACCTATCGTATCCGCCGATTCTACTTTTAATTATATATCGTAATTTCGATGGATTGAAATCGTATTGCTCTGTGTTTGCGATGGGTATCAAGTCATACAATCACTGCGAAAGATTAAATGTTTCCTGACAAAATTAAGGTCGTGAAAATGGCAATGACATTGAAAAAACTCGCGCTCCCACTGGCTATCGCAAGTGCGCTCTTCGCAACGGGCTGTGCGACGGAATCTAACACGCCAACCGTTGAAGCAACGTCAACGGTTGGTAGTGAGCTTCGCACTTCTCAAGCGGCTCAATACCAAAATATTGACTTACTGGCTCGCTACAGCAGCGATGTACTTTTTGAACACGAGTCGAACATGTTCTGGGGGCCAGGTGAGCGTATTCAAGTGTTGTCAAAAACGGGTGAATCTTTGGCGTTTACCCAGGAGTCTGACCATGTTCACCCAAGCCTCACCAAGCACGGCCTGAAAATGGACCAAGCCATTATCCAAGTGGATCACAACATCTACCTAGGTTACGGCTTTGGTCTTGATACACCAGTGATGATTGAAGGTGATGACGGCATCATCGTGATCGATCCAGGCGAATCGGTACAAATGGCACAATCAGTGAAAGAGCAATTTGAAGCTATCACAGATAAGCCAGTGAAAGCGATCATCTACACACACAACCACATTGACCATATTGCCGGCGTTCGCGCTTGGGTAACCGACGAGCAAGTGGCGTCTGGTGAAGTAAAAATCATCGCACAAGAAACCCTGACTGCGGCAGTGGCAAACTGGTCATCAAACCTAGGTCCACTGTTTGGTCACCGCACATCTTACACTGGCGCAAAACACGTGCCTGAAGGTGAGTTCGGTACTGTTAATGACGGCCTAGGTCCACGCTTTATGCAAGGCGACATCTCATTCATCGAGCCAAACCTTGAGTTTAAAGATCGTCTAGACATCACGATTGCGGGCGTCAAGCTTGAAATCGTTCACGTACCATCTGAAACGGCGGATGAGCTGGTCGTTTACCTACCAGAGCAAAAAGTGCTGCACGCAGCAGAAGTATTGCAAGGTGAAAACTTCCCTAACCTGCATACGATTCGTGGTACCAAATTCCGTGACCCATCGGTATGGTTCAAAGGCATCGACATCATGCGTCAGTTCGACACTGAAGTCATGATTAACTCTCACGGTCGTCCTGTGGAAGGCAAAGAAGCGGTTTCGAATGTCTTGACGGCTTACCGCGATGCGATTCAATACGTGCACGACCAAACCATTCGCAACATGAACAAAGGCCTAACACCTGATGAGCTTGTTGAAGCAGTGAAATTGCCAGCACACTTGGCTGGACACCCTTGGCTTGGTGAGCACTACGGTACCGTTGCACACTCAGTTCGTCAGATTTACGTGGGTTACAACGGTTTCTTCGAAGGTGACCCGTGGCAGCTAGAGCCAATGGCGTACGAGCAACGCGCGAAAGCGTTTGTTGAAATCATGGGTGGCCGAGACAACATCATGCACACAGCGCAAGCGGCTATCGATGCAGGTAACCACACCTTCGCAGCAGAAATTTTGTCTTACCCAATCACGGTCAACAAAGACGACATGGGTGCGCGTGAACTAAAAGCGAACGCTTACAAAGCGTGGGCTGCTGAGCAGGTCAACATCAACTGGCGTAACTGGGCGCTAAACGCGGCGGCTGAACTTGAGGGTACGCGTGACTTCTCTAACATGATCAGCTTCGCATCGGTTGACGTATTGACGGCGCTACCAAGCAAGCAAATTTTTGACATGATGACGGCGACACTGATTGCGGAAAACACGCTTGATGTGAATATGGCGATGACGTACCGCTTTAGCGATACCAAGGAAGCGTTCACCATCGAAATCCGCAACGGTATTGCTCAGTTGCACACTAAAGCGCTTGATACCGCGGACGTGCAGATTGACACCACTCGTGCCGTATTGAACGAGATTCTTCTTGCGGGACCAAATGCACAACAAGCGATTGGTAAAAATCTGCAAGCTGGTAAATTTGCCTTCGCAGCGGGTGATATTCAAGGGTTTGGTCAGTTCATGAGCTACTTTGATAAGCCAACAGCGCCGCAAGACTTGATGCTGATTGTTCGCTAAGTCGTACATAACGTAGAGTTCATTCATCACTCTACTCAAGGACATCATTGACGACAAAGGGACCTTCACGGTCCCTTTTTGTTAATAGAGTAATGGTTTAATGAGGAATCTTATGCGTACCAAGACGTTCACGCTTTACTGCGCCACGCTCGCCAAACGCGGTTTTAGTCTGGTGTTATTGATGCTGTCACCGACGCTACTGGCGTGCGGTTTGCACCAAGCGGCGGGGTTTAACTTTGTCTCAGAGCCAGGCTCGCTTGGAGTGTTTGATAAGGTGATCACCGCACGCCAATCCAACCAGTTCGCCAATCAAGCGAAACCGGAGCAGTTTTACCTGTTTGCGTTTACTCAAGCGTTATCGAAATCGGCGGATTCACCGATCCCATTCTCCCTCTTTGAAGCGGTCAAAGGCCACTACAGTGAGGTCGTGTTGGGCGAAAAAGTGTCAATGAAAGGCCGTGATACGCTACCAAGCGAAGATGACCTTTTGTTGGTGACCGAGCTGGATGTGCTGGATGCGTTAGCAACAGGCGTGATCGATTGGCCGCAAGCCAAATCCCAGGGTTGGGTCGTCATCAATGGACAGCCGGCAGAGGTGAAGCAGTTAGATGATTGGTTTACTGCTCTCTTTAAGGGTCAAAAAACAAATTGATGGATTAAGTTGAACGATCGTTCTTGTTGTGCTTGAATAAGTGTTCAAACAAGGAGAGCGAGTCATGCTGACATTCTATTTTCACCACACGCCAAACCCGATGAAGGTGGCGCTATTTCTGCAAGAAGCGGGGCTAGATTTTGAACTGGCGCCCGTTGATACCCTCAAAGGCGAACAACACACTCCAGAGTTTCGTCTCATTAACCCCAATGGCAAGACCCCAGCGTTGCAAGACGATGGCCAACGTGTGTTTGATTCCAACGCGATTTTGCTCTATCTGTCGGAGAAAACCGGTCAATTTGGCGGTGAAGCGAACGATCGCGCGGAACTGCTCTCTTGGCTGATGTTTATCGCTTCTGGTCTTGGTCCGTTCTCGGGTCAGTCGGTGCACTTTAAACGCGCAGCACCTGCAGGCAACGATTACTCAGCAAACCGTTATCACCGTGAAGCGCAGCGTCATTATCAAGTGTTGGATTCACACCTTGAAGGGCGTGATTTCATTGTCGGCGATAGCTACACCATCGTTGATATGGCGGCGTGGGGTTGGATTGATAAAGCGCCGATTGTGTTAGGTGACGACGCTGCCTTAGACTCATACCCGAATCTGAAGCGCTGGTTCAACGCGATCAATGCCAGACCGGCGGTAGAGAAGGCACGCGCGATAGCAAAAACGTGTGAGTTTAAAACTGAGGTGGACGATGTGGCGCGCCGAGCGCTATTTCCGTCTAACTTTCCTAAAGAGGATTAATTCGTTTTAGGCGCGTAATGAAAAACACGGCATCGAGCGCCGTGTTTTTTAGTTTTGGATCAATGGTGGCTTACGTTCGTATCGGTGACTGGCTAAATACCGAGTTAATCATGTTTTCTATCAACAAGCGGTCGTCACAGGCGCGCGCGTAAGTGCGCAGGCCAATGATTTGCACTTGTAAATAGCGAGCCAGTTCCGCTGGATCTTGCGCCTCGCTCAGTTCACCTTGCGCTTTGGCGTCAATGAGCACCTGCTCAATCGCACTTTCTACCCGTCGAAGCAGCGTTTTCGCTTCAGCGAGCAGCTCAGGATTATCGGACTCGGTCAATTCAGCGACAGATTTTACGATCATACACATCGCGCTTGGCGCGCTGTCTCGGCTATCAATGATTAGGGCGCGCACAAATTGTTTTAGCCCCGCAAGAGGAGTATCGCTTTGCGCGACGCAGCGCTGTAGACGTTCACGACCCAACTCTGCATAGCGGTGCAACGCTTCACTAAAGAGCTTGTCTTTGCTGCCAAATGTGGCGTAGATGCTTCCAGGGCGCATATCAATGGCCTCTTGCAGCGCACGCATGGAGGTGCCGTGATAGCCCTTTTCCCAATAGAGGTCTTTGGCTTTGTCAATGACATCATCACGATTGAATTTGGCTCGGCTTGGCATAGGGATCCTTGATGTTGACGAATGCGAGTTTGCTTTAGTATAGCGAAGGGAGTAACGATCGTTCAACTTGAGTGATTATGCGCCATGTCGCCGTGCAGAATCTTTCCTTGGTTTACTGAATCAATCAGGCGGTTTGTGTTAGCTTAGTCATATATGAGCTACAATTTGTTTATAACTTTCTTCAACTTGCTGATAAACAACAGAAACATGTGGCGATAATGCGAAGCGCACACTAGACATAGGCTAGGATACTGTTTATCTTTCGTTACAGTTAAAACCAGATGGGTCATTTTTAATGAGAGACTACAACTCACTCCAAGTTTTTCTCGTGTTGATGCAGACACATTCCACCCAATCGGCGGCGCGTAAACTTGGACGTTCTCAATCCTATGTGTCGAAAGTGTTGGCGCAGCTGCGTGAAGACCTCGATGACCCTCTGTTTATTCGCAGCGCAGACGGCCTCACCCCCACTTCCTATGCGATGAGCATTGAGCCCAAACTGCGCAACGCCTTTGCGCAAGTCAAGCAGGCGCTCAATCCAGAAGAGTTTGACCCTAAAAACGTCCAGAAAGTCGTGATCCATATGGTGGAGCCATATGTGGTGCAAGCGGGCAAAGAGATCATTATGGCGATTCGAGAACAAACCGACGCCATCATCGAATTACGCGTTTGGAATAAACTCAGCGAATCCATGATCGAAGAGGGTGAAGTCGATATTGGTCTGCACATGCTCAATGACAAACCCCAAGTGTTCTATCAAAAGCGTATTCAGAGTGTGACGGGCGAATTTTCAGGCAATGTCGCTGGCGAATACGTCAAGTTTTTGGTCTCTGGCATCAACGACTACCACAACTACTTTCAGCGCCTTGACCCAAGCATCGAAGCGAGCATTTTTGTCGACAACTATGATTTAATGAATCAATTGATGGATCGTTGTTACACGGTTCGCTATCGACCTGTAAGACCTGATGACGGCCACGCCAAAGTGACGTTGGAAGCGGCGTTGATCACCAAATCATCACGTCGCAATTCGGCTAAAACCAAATGGTTGATGAACATCATTGAGCCCATCATTCTTAATCAAGCGTTGAACTGGCAGCAGTAACGTGTCAATCAAATAGAAAGCAATAAAAAAAGCGCGCTGTGATTCACAGCGCGCTTTTTTACGTCAAGAAATCATTACAAAGCAGAGAGGTAAGCTTTGTATGCTTTCAAACGTACGGTTGCACCACCAATGATGTCCATGAAACCGAGCATCTGGTGCGGCTTTTTCGCCGATACCCAACCTGAACCGGTTGCACCGATTGGGATGTTGTAACCTTCTGGTTCTACAAATTCGATGACAATGGTACGGCCGTGTGAGCCCATATTGTTCCCGACGTGCTGACGAACATGTTGGGAACCGTTGAAGACAGACACTTGCGCTTCACCGGTACCGGTTGTGATGCTGTGTACGCGGCCACGGAAGATTTCACCTGGGTAAGCATCGACGTAAAACTCAGCAAACTGACCAATTTCGATGCCGCTGTATGTTTGATCGGCGATACGCATTTCAACAAACTTTTTGCTGGTATCGTACAGGTGCATGTTACCAATGCGTGTACCTTGAACGATGTTGGTGATGCCTAGCTGACCATCAAACGGCGCGCGGATTTCACGGCGATCGTTTTGCCAATCAGCGGTGGCGATCTGTGCTTCAATATTAAGGATTTGCGCATTCACCGAGGCGATCTTCGCTTCCGTGGTCTCAATGCGAGTACGGGTGTCGTCGCGCTGCGCTTCGTTAGCAAAATCTTTCAGTTTATTGAGACGGTCGAGCGTTTTACGATCGTTGTCCATCTGGCGCACCAGTGCAAGAATTTCCGCTTCCGCCGCTGATTTTTGCGCGTTTAGGCTTTTCATTTGAGACACGGTATCTTCGGTTCTCAGCGTGTAAATCAAGTCGCCTTTTTTCACGTGTTGGTTGTGCGTGACATACACTTGATCGATCTCTTGACCAAGCAGTGGGCTAAGTACCGCGTGCGGCGCTTTAACTGTGGTACTGTCAGTCAGGTCCGCAGGCGACCAGAAGCGGTGAGCGGTAAACAGCGCGATCGCGATGAAAAAGCCTGTCCCGATCATGATAGCCGCGTTGCGTAGTGTCCATTGCACCACACCCGCCTTCACCAAGATCCAACAGATCAGAACGTAAGGTAGCATAATTTCTTTCATGGATTAGTCCTCGACGCGTGCTTGGCTTTCAGGCTTGCGGCCATTGCGAATAATGTTAGAGATTTCGTTGGCTAACACGTCCCAACGAGCGAATGCGATGATGATGGCAAGAACCCACCATGTTTTGTCGATGAACAGGCCACAAAGAGACAATGCAAAAACGATTTGAGTGTGCGCGCTCGACATCTCCGCCGCTTTGTGAACCGCGACTTCGTGAAGTTGCCAAAGTAGGTAGGCGACATAGACGATCAACGCGACGGTAACAAAGAAAACGAAGCCCATGAAGATTTCAGAATCGAGTAGGCGCAAAATGGTGGGATAACCGCCAGAAAAGTACTCTTCAGGGAGTGATTTACCGTGAATGCGACCCAGCTTTGAGAGAGCAAGCGAGGAGCCAACAAGGACGGAAATGGCGACCACAGCTTTGATAATGAACAAAGCTATGTACTTGACGATCCTAATGAATTTTGCACCCGCTCCTTGATTGGATGCTTCGCTTTTTGATGGATTCATGAGCTATATTGCCTTGGTAATTATTCCATCAGCGATAATACAAGAATCTTATGTGCGATTCGGAATAACGGATATTCTGAATCTATATCACAGAATAACACATTGTTTTCACCTCACATACACAGCGATATTTATGAAATACATCTCTATTGGTTATGTTTTAGCGCACAGCAGTATGGTCAAAATGGTCATGGCGAATGAAATGATCGATTTGCTGGGTCACAAAGCGGCTGAATATTAAACTGGTGTGACTGTAATCTTTGGCAATGTGATCAGTCATACCATCGATTTTGGTCTCTTCGAGCGTCACCGTACCATCGGAGGCGACGCTATTGTCCATCATCAACAAGGGGCGTGCGCCGACGGGCAAGGTACCGGCGATGCTGCCTAGTTTTTGTGGTACTCGCCAGACACTCTCCTCATGTTGAGTGAGCCCAAATTCAGGTGCGTTGCCTAAAATCGCGCCGATACCGAGCTTCTGTATTCGCGTTGCGATAGAGGCGCCTTGAAGCGGCGAGCCAATGGCGACAACGTGTGAGATCTCATCTGTGCTCGGTTGGGTCGATTCTAGGTAGTGTTTGACAATCAATCCTCCTAAGCTGTGACCGACCAACACATTTGGTTGATGGCGGCTGAGCGCTGAACTAATGTCAGAAAACACAACTTGCTCATTGATTGCCACACTGTTGTAGCTGACCGTCTTTGTGTCATAGCCAAGGTCTCGTAACCGCTGACTGAGTGGCAGCATTGCCAGGCCATGCATATAGAGTCCATGTAATATCACGATGTTCACAACTGCCTCCCAAGAGAAATCCGCGAAATAAAATGAAGAGTAAAAAGTGGGCGGAAAACAAAATGATGGCCAAGGACTATGATGACGCGCCCGGCCGCCAGAGACAAGAGTGAGCGGCAATGAATGTGTGTTGAGTGATTAATTAGCGAGTGGTTTGCTTGAT
Organism: Vibrio sp. R11-SG3-ISO3-SZ; assembly: GCF_059834345.1. Lineage (NCBI taxonomy): Bacteria > Pseudomonadati > Pseudomonadota > Gammaproteobacteria > Vibrionales > Vibrionaceae > Vibrio > Vibrio sp. R11-SG3-ISO3-SZ. Next base: position 957 of record NZ_JCBDGX010000048.1, on the reverse strand, counting down.
GGTCATATCGTTGCGCTTACTTGATCCAATCAAAAAGCCCCTTGCGAAGCAAGGGGCGGAAGCGGTTATTTGGCGGCTTTTTTAGCTTGCTCAACCCAAGAGTCAAACAGCGAGCGGTTGGCTTTTATCCAACCTTCAACGTGGGCCTCTATGTCCGCTGAGCTGTTTTTACCTTTGCTCATCATCATATTTTGTGCACTGATATGATTGATATCGAGTTTCATGATTTCAAACAGCTTGGCCGCAGCAGGATTTTGATTGGCGAACGTCTTGTTGGCGACGATTTTCATCGAGTTCATCTCGAACCCGTAGTTTTTGCCATTCGGCAGTGAGGTGTCGACGTCTTTGCGCTCGCCGGGTAAGGCAGAGAAAGGGACTTCCAGCCAAACGACATCTTTGCCTGGGACCAGAACGCCACTTACCCAATACGGTGTCCAAGTGTAATATAGGATTGGCTCACCTTTGTTATAGCGTGAGATGGTGTCGGCAATAATGGCAGCGTAGTTACCTTGGTTGTGCGTCACCGTATCACGGAGTTTATAGGCGTCGAGTTGCGCTTCGACCACCATTTCACAGCCCCAGCCTGGGTTACAGCCAGTAAGGTCAGCCTTGCCGTCACCATTAGCATCAAACAGCTTAGCAATTTTCGGATCTTGCAGCTGGCCGATGTTGGAGATATTGAACTGTTCCGCGGTCTTCTTATCAATCAAATAACCTTGAGCCGCACCACTGACGTATTCGCCTTGACGGTAGAACACGTCATCGCCGCCCGCCATGGTGTATTTATCGGCATGTAGAGGGAACCAACCGACGGCAAGAAATGTGGCATCGCCTTTTGCTACCGAGGTGTAAGCGACGTTGTAATCCACCTCTTTTGGTTCAGCCACTTCGTAGCCAAGCTCTTCGAGGGCACGGCTGACAACCAGTGTTTGAAAGGTCTCTTCTGCGACGGTGGAT